>JAGQPO010000231.1 GCA_020426665.1 Planctomycetales bacterium | reverse complement strand
CCCCTTCCCCTTTTTTAATTACCCCCTTCCCCTTTTTTGGTGATGAGGGGGTTTTGCTGTATTGACCAGTCGAAATCCGAGAATCGGGGTCGGCGCATGCGGCGCCAGAATGCGGTTGCTGAGCCCGGCCAATTGTTCGGCTGGGTTCCGTCGGCTGCTTTGTACCAGCTGGTGCAATCGGTTGCCCAAATCGATGACTGCAGCTTGTGCTGGACACGCTTGTCGTAGCCATCCATCACGTCCTGCTTGACCTCCACCGCCGACGCACCGATTTCTAACATGTGTCGAAGGGATCGGATGATGTATCCGACCTGGCGTTCAACCATAAAGATGATCGAATTGTGCCCGAGGTTGGTGTTGGGGCCGTAAAGCATAAAGAAGTTAGGAAAACCTGGGACCACCATCCCACCCATCGCCCGAGGACGCGTGCCCCAGACGTCGTGCAATCGCTGCCCGCCCAGACCCTTAATTTCCATCGGCCGCAAAAATTCATTCGCCTTAAACCCGGTTGCAAAGATTGCTACGTCGATCTGATGACTGGATTGCCCCGTGTGGATCGACCTCGCGTCAAACCGCTGGATCGGGTCCGTGATGACTTGAACGTTATCGCGTGACAACGCCGACAGGTAATCGCTGGACAAAAGAACTCGCTTGCATCCGGGCGCGTACTCGGGAATCAGTTCCGACCATCGTTCCGGCGAAATCTTTTTGCGCATCCGACTGCGTAACCATCTGGCGTATTCCAGGTTTAGTTTGCTGCCGCTCCGAAAAGCCAAAATGCGGAGGTCACTGGCCACATAGATCCAAAGCCGGTGCAGTTTCGCGCACCACGGCACGTTGCGAAATGCAAAACGCGCCCAGCCAGGATAGCGGTAGTTATTCAACGGATGGATCCAATTGGGAGTCCGCTGGAACACGAGTAGCCGAGCTGCCTTTTCGGCAACCGTTGGAACGAATTGAATCGCACTGGCCCCGTTGCCGACGACTGCGATTGTTTTTCCGGTCAGGTCACAGTCGTGTTGCCAGCAGGCGCTGTGCCAGACATCTCCGCTGAACGAATCCAGACCAGGAATGTCAGGCACCTGTGGACGGTTTAATTGCCCGACCGCGCTGACAAGAATTTCCGCGGTCAGTGTTTGGCCGTCGGTGGTCGTGACGCGCCAAGTCGCGCTGGGCGGGTCGAATTCTGCAGCGTGGACCGTCGTGCGAAAACGAATCTGAGGTCCCAGAGAAAACCGATCAACCACATCGCGAAAATAAGCCAGGATCTCTGGCTGCCGTGCGTACTTTGTAGACCAATCGTAATTTGGCGCAAACGAATAGCTGTACAAAAACGACGGAACGTCACAGCCGGCATTGGGGTACGTGTTTTTGAACCACGTTCCTCCCACTTCGTTTGCCGATTCAATGATGGTCACATTTTGGAACCCGGCCTGTTTCAATCGAATCGCCATACACAGTCCGCTCATCCCCGCTCCGATAATGATAATCCGAGGAGAATCATGGATGGCATGTGACAGGTGTGTGATGCCCACGTGATCGATTCTCTAATCGGTGATGACGGTGGAAGATCGATGTCACGCGATGCCACCGCGAAACGTTGCCGATCGACGTTTGAAATTTGGAACGATGTCGGGATCATAACATTTTCTGCTTGACGCCGGCGACGCCGAAGGTTACTTTGCAATGCAAAGTGCACATCAATCCGAACGCCCGAGACTCGATCATGGAACTGCGCGAGGCACTGCGCCAGATTTCTGATATTCGCAGCACGATGGCTCGCAGCGAGATTTTTCGCGGCTATCGATCGTTAACCGTTGGGTTTTCCGCGGTGCTGGGTGTCGTTGCTGCGGCTTTGCAGACCAAGTGGGTTGTCTCTCCGGGGACTGACCTTGGCCGATACCTGGTCTATTGGACCGGGATAGCGGCGGTCAGCGTTTCGGTGGTGATGGCAGAATTGCTTTACCGGACGCTTGTTACCGGGGCGGGGATATCACGTCAGATGACGCGTTTGGCGGTGGAACAGTTTTCGCCCTGTGTGATTGTCGGCGCACTAATGACCCTCTCCATTTATCGGTACGCCCCACACGTCGGATGGATGTTACCAGGACTGTGGGCACTCGTTTTCGGTCTGGGTGTTTTTGCGTCGTATCGATTGTTGCCGCGACAGTTTTTTTGGGTTGGTGCGTATTACATCGGCTGCGGTTGCGGATGCCTGCAATGGGGGCAAGGAGACGGTGCCTTTTCGCCTTGGCAGATGGGCATCACATTCGGCGGAGGCCAGTTGATGAGCGCAGCAATCTTGTACTGGTTCTTGGAGCGTCGCGATGGCTGCTAGACGCAAACCGGACACGTCGAATCCCGGAACGAACCCTGGAGGTAACGGTCGGTTTTCGTACCAGGGGCTCGATCGTGTGATGCACGAGAAGGCGCGGCTGGGCATCCTCGCATCGCTAGCCGCTAACGATGCGGGACTTTTGTTCAACGACTTAAAACAACTTTGTTCGCTGACCGACGGGAACCTTAGTCGCCACTTGGCCGTATTGGTCGATGCGGGGCTGGTGGAGATCTGGAAAGGTGTCGGGGGCCCGCGTCCACAAACGATGTACCGCTTGACCGCAGTCGGCCGAAAACGATTCGCTGAGTACATCAATGAATTGGAGCGTGTGATTGCGGACGCACAATTGGATGCCCGCAGAAGCGCGGATCATTCCACCGGCCGAGGCGGAAATTCCACAGGCTGGTCGACCTCATGAAATCGAAACGTGACGCCGCGCATCGTCGCGGCGTTTTTTTAAACCTTCACTTTGCGATACAAAGTAACAAACCACCAGCAGGTGTTCATCATGAGAGTGATTCGTGCCGACGAAATGGGCATGTGCTTCGGCGTGCGAGACGCCTTGCAAATCGCGACCGAAGTCGCCGACCCGACGGTGGTGACGATCCACGGCGAATTGGTTCACAACGCAATCGTTAACGACCAATTGACCTTGGCGGGGGTCTTTGAGCGCAACGCCGGCGCCGACATTCGCGTGATTGACACGGTATGTCATCCGACCAAACGCTGGCAAAGTGCGATGGTAGATTTGCTGCGGCGGGTGGATGCCGTGGTGGTGGTGGGAGGAAGCAATTCGAACAACACGCTGCGGTTGGTCGAACTGTGTCGTCAACACGGAAAGCCGGCGTTACACGTTCAGGACGCCGGTGGGATCGACGAGAATTGGCTATCAACCTTTGAAACAATCGGGCTGACCGCCGGAACATCAACGCTTGATCAAACCATCGACGAAGTGCAACACGCGATCCAGCGCGTCTCAAGTTGTCAAAACAAACGGGAGATTGGACGATGAAGAAACGTTGGATTCCGCGCGCGATGCGTATCGCACCATCGTTGGATCGACATCAACCGTCTCACCCGCCCAGCGACCGCCACGCGTTGTTGATCAATCCGTTTTACCCCAAAGATCCCCACGCAAGTTTTGGGAAGCACGTGCTGACGCCGTCTCTCGCACTGACGTCGGTGGCCGCCGCCACGCCGAAGCACTGGGACGTGACTTACTGGGACGAGAATCTTTTACAGGGACCGCCTCCACATGATCCGATGCCGGCGGTCGTCGGGATTACGGTGCACCTGACATTTGCCAACCGCGCTTATGAGCTGGCACGATGGTACCGCGAGCGAGGCGCCGTCGTGGTGCTAGGCGGTCTGCATGTGATTTCGTGTCCGGACGAGGCCGCTCCGCATGCCGATGCATTAGCGATCGGCGACGGTGTCACTGTTTGGGGAAGAATCCTTTGCGACTTCGAAAACGGATGCATGCAAGATGTCTATCGCGCCGACTTTCGGCGGCCGTACCGCGATGATCCGGCCCCACGTCGCGATTTATTGGACCGCGGCGCGTTCTTGACGACCTCCAGCCTGATCGCGACGCGCGGATGCCATAACCGATGTGGGTTTTGTTATTTGTCGACCAAGGGATTGCACATGCCGTATTTGATGCGGGACGTGGATCAAATCGCGGCGGAGTTCCTCGAGGACGGCCAACCATACGCCGTCTTTACCGACAACAATCTGGGGTCCAAACCGGAGTACCTGAGGCAGCTGTGCCGAGCTCTTCGACCGCTGGAGAAGATTTGGAGCGCGGCGGTCAGCATTGATGTCACAGACGACCCGAGCCTGGTGCGTGAAATGGCGTTGGCGGGATGCACGGGAGTTTTTATCGGGTTTGAATCCTTGCAGAACGACAACATCGCCGAGGCCAATAAGAAAAGTCCGCGTACCGACGATTACGCAAGACGTGTTGGTTTGTTGCACCGTTACGGAATTCAAGTCAACGGCAGCTTTGTGCTCGGTTTCGACCACGACCGCGAAGACGTGTTTGAGTCAACGATACAATGGGTTGAAGACAATCGACTGGAGTGCGCGACTTTTCACATCATGACGCCGTATCCAGGGACGCCGTTGTTTCGCCAAATGGAATCCGAAGGCCGACTGTTGCACCGTGATTGGAGCAAGTACGACACGGCGCACGTCGTTTTTAAACCAAAACACCTGACGGCCCAGCAGCTGGCCACAGGGTACGCGAAATGTTACCAGCGACTTTTCAGCCACCGTTCGATTTGGCGTCGACGCCCCAAGGATTGGCGGGCGGTACCGGCTTATCTGGCGATGTCGTATTTGTACAAACGCTCGAATTGGCTGTGGCATTTGTTGATCAAGTTTCGGCTGACCGCAACCGTATGGCGACCGTTGGTCGAACTGACACGCCGCCGACACGTCAAATTTCGGCGGCGACTTGAGCGGGAAACCGACCCAATTGAAACCGACCCATTCGCAATCGACGCACTTGATCCAGCCCCACCCCGCCGCGGCAGCAGCGTAGTCTCGGCGGGTGTTTAAATCACGCCCAGGACATCCCGGCTCGCGGCAGACGGGCTGATGTTTGCGAACCTAATGCTTTGTTTCAATTCGGTTTTTCCGCTACCCCGAAATCAAACGTTGACGGAACACTAATTCGCTGGCGGCTCAAACGACGTTTTGATGGTCGTTTCGGTTGTCATTCGCTGCTGATTTCCTCCGATTTCCATCAACATGTCGACTTCTGATTCGGCCGAAACACTTGCACGAAGCGGCAGCACCGAACCGATCACGAATCGGCTTGATCCCTTGCCAGAGGTTTTCAGCGAGGTCAAAGATAGCTTGACATTGGGTGGTAACGCATCGTTCTTCACCTGCTGCGGCCCGGCGGTCTGGCTGATCGTGATGGTCATTGCAAAACCGTCATCGCCCAGTTCGGTCAGCTCGTGAATCGACTTTTGCTCCATCTTCATTCCGTTGGCGTCAATTCGTTGCGAGACGGACCAACGAGCGCCGACACCAATCGCTTCTTCGGGAACAGGAGAACTGAGCCGATTGATTGCATCTTTCATTCCGTCAAGCTGCTGCTTGATCGGGGCCGGCGCGTTGGGTGGAACATCGACGCTTCCGGAGAGCGTGATCCCACGATTGCTTGAGATTCCTTTGCCCGTCATTCCGATCATAGGCGCAACCATTTGTTGAATTTGTGCCGCGGCGGGCGAAGGGTTGTTGGGATCGTCCACGACTTTGATGTCTGTGTACACAAAGTGGAACGAAATATTGCCGTTGGGCTTTACATCGTCCACGACAACTTTCATCGTGATACGCTGCGCAGGCAACTTTTGTTGAGGCGCCTGCTGTCCCTGGATCGTCATCTTCATTTGCATGTCCATGGTCATCACGGCGGTCTGTTCGTCACCCGGTTTGGGCGAAAACCGAAGTTCACGCCTTGGTGCCGACCCGGCATCGATCAGTTCGACGACGACGGCGTCGTCCTTTTCGGCCGTCACTTCGGCTTGTGCCCACAGATTGGATGTGGACGAACAGATCAAAGTGCCAGCAAGGCAGGACAGGGCAACCACGCGAGTGACAAGAAACGCAAATCCCCGACAGGAGACGACGAAAGGTTGACACATGGGACGATCCAAATGGAGAGTTGGTTTTAGTTGGGTGATGAAACACACATTGGCCGCCACCCATCATAACACCCGCCGACGCGGCGTACCGACGAGAACACTATAATACTAGCCACTCTCTCACCGGGGACATTCGCCATCCGTACTCCCGCCGACCGCTGAATCTTGGCCTTCGTGAGCTGCCGCGAAGCTTACTGCCAAAAACCGTGCGCCATCACGGCGTCGATCAATTCACTCTGATCAGAAAGCGATTCCGCGTCGGCATCGCGTTTGGGGTTAATGAAGTCGACGATTAGCGAGGCTACGTCCACCGGATCAGCCGACGGTTGCGGCGCCGATTGGATCGACAAAGCATTCAGAACCTGCAGCGCGTCTCGCGGAGTGATTGTACCGTCTCTGTTAACATCGAAACGCCAATCCGAAACGGTTGCGAAATTTGCGGCCAGACGATTGAGCACGTTCAAGGCGTCCAGCGGAGTCACCTGAGTGCTGCCGTTGACGTCCAACGGATTGATCGCGGATTGCAACAAACGCATTAAAGTCGTTTCGTCGATCAATGCAGGGTCGACCGGATCAACCACACCGGGCAATTCGACTCGCCGCCCCAAGTTGTTGTGGAACATCGCAAAGTCGCCCTCGCTGATGTCACCTGAGCGGTTCAAGTCGACGTATTCCGGCGCGACGGGATCGGGAAGACCTGTGGTTGGTTTTCCATACCAGTAGGCAAAGGTATTAAAATCTCGAAGATCGACAATGCCGTTTCCGTCCCAGTCGCCCTTCAGAACGTACAGGCCATTGGTACGATCACCGGTCATGGTGAATTGTGGTCCCTGTGAAACCACGGGCGCCAACATCAACTCGTACTTGCCGTCGCTCAGCTGACCGGGATCAAAAGTGATGGTGAAGTTGTCACTGCCAGATTCCCACCGGATATTGGATTCCGTTAATCCGACGACCTGGGGTGTATCTGTTCTTGTGACTCCTAAGTTAGTCAGCGTGATGCCGGCCAGCGGATTGACATCGATTGTGGCACCGAGTTGAACAAATAGATCACGCAATTCGCTTTTCTGCTGTGTCCACGTTGTCGGCTGCGGCCCTTGGGCCAGATCATCGGGATCCACAAGGCCGGCGTTGAGCGTCACGACGGGAGGATCAACAGGATCACCAATGATCGTACCGATCGCCGAAGCCATGCCACCGATGATGTAGGTTCGACCGGTGATTTCCAGTTCGCGCGAAGCGTCGTGGCTGAATTGGTTGATTCGCAGCATGGTGTATCCGGCGAATCCGAAGCTGTCGTTGGCGTCGAACGCGAAGCCACGAATCTGGGAGAACGTCTCGCCAGGGTCTTCCGCTTTTTTGGGCGCGGTATCGATTAGCCCAGCGGTTCCGGGCGTTCGGATCGTGACCAACGAATCAAAGCTATCGGCGGGACGCATCACCGAAAGAACAAGGTTGCCGCCGATGTCATAGTCCAAGTCGCCACTGGAAATATAGTCGCTGGGCAATAACAGCGACGCGAGTGCACCGTCGATGTCAAAAACCGTCGTCACGTTGTTCATTAAGAACTGCGAGCCCGACTTTTCGATGTCGATCCGTTGTAGATCCAGAAAGGTTTGGCCGACCGCGAACAAATCTCCGACTTGGCTTCCGAAATCACCGGAGCGACTATCAACAAGGGCATTGGCATTTAGGATCCCGTGAAACCCCATGAACGTAGTGGGGATGATTCCGTCGCTGACCATGTCGGGAAAGACCTGGTACAAATGGTCCGCGCTGATTGCGAACAGGTCGCCATTCTTGGTGAAGGCAATGTCATTGATGTTCTGAAACACATCCATGGTGCCGATGACGTGCGTGGTGCCAGTCTCGGTATCGACGATGGCCAATTGATTCTGGTTATCGATCACGTGGTAAACGGTATCTTGCCCGACGGCGATCAAAGCAGCTCCGCCGCGGATCGGCCCCAATTCGTCAACCTGTTTGATCGTGACGACGATGTCTTCGTCACGTTCAACGAGCGAGTCAACTTTTGGATTGACCGCGAATTGAACGGTTGATTCACCTGGAAAAAAAGTGGCGGTCCCGGTTACCGGGCCACCGGCCGGTACGACCGACGAAAACTGGATTGTGTCGCGATCGATTTCGGTGGCGATGTAGTCGACGTTATAAATCGCGTCGCCGGAAAGTTCGAATTTGACCGCTAAATAGCCGTCGGTCTCGTCTCGCGTCATCGAGTACACGAGTCGTTGATTGGCGACTTCGGGAATCCTGGCCTGGCTTCCCGCGGGCACGGCTTGGACGTCCACATTGACTGTCGCGACCATCAACCGCCGCTCCTCCAGCGACTCCAATCGAGGCCGTCGGATTGATCGAGGGTTGGGGACGTGTTTCGATCGTCTATTAAGGATTCGGTTGCGAATCGACATCGCGGTCGTCAGCGGGTTTCACGTCGGCGGGCGAACTTCACACTCCACGGGCCGGCTTTTGGCAGCAGCTCGGGGGCACCAGTGCTTCGCCCAAATTTAATTAGGGGGTAGCGGAACCCTGGTTCTCAGTTGGAATAAAGCTCTGGGCAGCAGTTCGGGGGCCCCTTTGACGCGCCATTGTGATCAAAGGTGCCCGAAGAATCTGCGAGGACACCAAGAAAAATCGTGAATCGAGCATCGGGGCGCTGCGGTGCAGCGCCCCGATGCGGGCGGATTTTCGCGCGTGAAGCTACGGCCGGAGACGGTTGACCCAGAAACCGTCGTCAGTCGTATTTCATTGCTCCGAAACCTCAAAAATCTGAGGTCAGGAAACGTTTCCCGCAAAACGTTTGCCTACGTGCGAAATCCGCCTTTGTGTG
>JAGQPO010000230.1 GCA_020426665.1 Planctomycetales bacterium | reverse complement strand
AATCTTCGGGACAGCAATCTTCGGGTCAACAATCTTCGGGTCAACAATCTTCGGGACGGGAAGCAAACGCGAATCAGCCGGATGGTAGAGCTTCTCAGGATTCACGGAGCGGCGAGTCGGAAACGAATCGATCGTCGGAGCAAAGTTCCGAGTATGAGCGAGCAGAAGATGGACAAAACGCCGAAGAGGGGAAATCACAAAGTAACGAACAAACCGGAGAGCACACCGAGAACGCTAAGAAAGAGATTGCTGAGAACGAGAGTAGCGGTTCCGACAAGAACGACACCGCAGACGCGTCGTCAACTGATGAAACATCGTCCAGTCGCTCTTTTCCATCATTGACATCGATGTTGCCGGCGATCGGCGGACTATTCCGGTTGCTCTTGATTCTTGGACTTGTCGCTATTGTTGCGTTTTACCTGTACCAGATGCGTGGGCAACTTTTGCGTTGGTGGCATTCCCTATTTGGTGACAAGCCGGATGGATCTGCTGGTGAAGATGGAAGTGAACTATCATCCTTGCGTGCCGCTCCGCCGCGACCCTTTTCGTCGTTCGCCAACCCAATAGGAAGAGAATCAGATCCGCGACGCGTGGTCATCATCACGTTCCAAGCCTTTGACGCTTGGGCTCGCGAGCGGGGATTTTCCAGACGTCCTGACGAAACGCCATCAGAGTTCGCACAGCGATTGAAATCGCTCTCCCGCCAGCGACTTGATGCTCGGGATTTGTTTGGGGCTATCGAGCAGGCGACCGAGCGATTGGCGTTGGCATATGATCGAATCGTTTTTGGGCGTGCCAATGCACGAGAGAACGATATCGCAGCGGCAAAGAAGATTTGGGATCACATGTGCTCGGTGCGCGAACCCGAGCCGGCGGCTATCTAGCGACGGTCCATTTCTGGAACCTTCCCGTTATCGTTCTCGGAATTCATAACCCGAATGCGTCAGCGAGGGAAAGCCGGTATTGCCTGGTTCCTCGCCTACGTGTTCGGGTTATGAAAGAGGCAATCTGCCGCGAAAAATCGCACCTTCAAAACCGACGCATTCGCCTCGGAGAATGTCCGCGCCCCCTTCCCCTCGTCTGTGCGGTATCGCATACACTGGAGCGGTCCAGGCCAGGTAGGGTCTGGCCGAACGGAGAAACCCGTCTCGTCGCCCGTCTTATTGTGTTGAATTGTCGAATGCCGCGTTCAGCGTTTTTCTTGTTCGTCTTGCTTACGGTTCCTCTCATTGTGGGCTGTGAAGGATGTCGCCCCGTCACCCCTAAAGAGGGCGAAGGGGAGGAAGACGACAAGGCCCCCAAGGAAGCTTATTCGACCAATCCGGCGATCGTTTATCCGGCGGATCAAAGCGAGACGCTGGGGTTGGTTAAACCCGGACATTGGATGACGGCCGAGCAGCCGATTCAAAGCAACAAAGCGGACACGCGCGGAGAGTTGATCAGTCGTACGTCGCTGACATTAAAATCGATCAACCTGGAAAATACGGGAACGATTGAAGGTTTGGATTCCGTCCGCCCGGTTGTCTTGCCGAAAGGGCAAATGCGGCGGTTAAACTTTCGGTTTCTATGTCCGGTTCCGAATTCGGTCGAATCAAAACGGATCAGCTTGGCCAGTCGGTTGATTCCGCGCAGCGGCGGCATCATGGATACGGGGGGCCAATTCTTTAACATCATGCAAGGCAACGAGTATTTCTTTGTCGTGCTGACCAAACGTCCCGAACGATTCGCCAGACTTCAAGTCGCCGACTGGGTGCTCTCCAGTGATGACCAGATCATGAATCCATATGGTCGGAACTATCGCGTTGTGATTCCGGATACGAAAGATTTGATTTCGTTGCCGGAAACGATGTTGGATTTGACCAGCACGGGCGTCGTACTGTGGGACGATCTATCGGAGAACGCGTTAACGATTCCTCAGCAAACCGCGTTGGCGGATTGGGTTCGATTCGGTGGTCGATTGATCATCAACGGTCCCGACGCGAGTGAAGCGATCGCCAACACGACGTTGGCGGATTTGTTGCCACTGATTCCAACCAGCAACATCGAACTTGACGGAGACGCGGCGGCATCGTTGCTGGAAAGTCATTCGGTTGCAACCGATCGCACGGTAAAAAGCCAAGTTGAAATGGTCAAATCGGACAGCAGCCGGATTGCCATCGACGGCCAAATCGATAACGACGCCATCGCAGTCGAGAACACCGCATCGTTGATCCTCCAGCGGCGTGTCGGACGCGGGCATGTCGTCCAGCCCCGATTCGACCTGACGGACAACTGGATCGAATCCTGGGATTCCTACAACAGTTTCTTCAACAGCGTGATCTTGAATCGTCCGCCGCGACGGTATGTGGAACCGAACTCCATGAGTTTTGGTGATTCTGAAACGGAGGGCATTGGGTTTGATGCAAATGAGTTGAGTTTGTTTTTTGTCGGCACCACGTCGCGAGCGGATGCCGCCGTCAATACGCAGTTTCGAATTGCCGCTCGAGACAGTTTGCTTTACGGAGGCACGACCGAGACGAAAGCGAACAGTCCGTTCGATCCGTACTCGCGTATTGATGCGATCACGGGAGTGGCATCATGGAATGACACAAGCGACGCAATCGCGTTAATGCGAGAAACATTGACCGGAGAGGCGGGGATCGAGATCCCGGGTTCGTCGTTGGTGATTCGGTCATTGGCGATCTATTTGGTTGTTCTGGTCCCGATCAACTATATCGTTTTTCGGCTAATGAACCGTTTGGAGTATGCATGGTTTGCAGTCCCGGTGATTGCCGTTGTCGGCGCCGCGTGGGCGGCTCGACAGGCGCGATTGGATATCGGGTTTGCACGCAGCAACACGGAACTTGGTCTCGTCGAGGTTCATGCCGGCTACCCCCGCGCTCACTTGACGCGAATGATCGGGATCTACAATTCACTCTCCAGTCGCTACGAATTACAATTCGCAACCGTTGATGGAATCGCATCGCCGCTATTGGACGAGCCAGATCCCAATACGTCGATCCAACCGTTGATTCGAACATCATTCGAAGAAGGGCCTTCGCTGGCCGATTTTGCCGTCAATAGTAACCGGATGCGCTACGTTCACTGCGAAGAAATGGTCGACCTGGGGGGCGTCGTTAAGTATGACGGCGCGAGTACATTGACCAGCGACATGGGCGTCGAACTGTTGGACGGGATTGTTGTACGCAAAGGGGAAGGCGGCAAAACGGAGATCGCTGCGATCGGGTCCCTGTCTCCCGGTGAGACCAAGACGATTGAGTTTCGCGAAACAGATCGGATGATGGTTTCAAGTGAATTGCCAATGCAGACGAGTCGGATGATTCGTCGGTTTGCCACTCCCGATTCGATTCCCAACGGTTCGACGCGATTGGTCGCCCGAATTGACGGAGCGCTCGCGGGACTTGCGATTTCGCCGTCGGCCAGCCAACAAACGGCGCAGACGGTGGCAATCGTCCATCTGAAACACGCCCCTCTGCCGGCAGCCCAACCAGATAAAAACTTGGTGACCGATTTTCGCCGAGTCAACCGCATCGATCAAACAACGACGAAAGACGCGGACGACAAGGCAACCACCGAGACGAACCCGACCGAAAAGGAATGAGATGATCACGCTGACGGGATTTGGAAAAGACTACGGAGAGTTCACTGCGGTCAAGGAATTGGATCTGCACATCGAAGCGGGCGAAACGTTTGGGTTTATCGGCCCCAACGGAGCCGGCAAAAGTACGACCATTCGTTTCCTTGCGACCTTATTGCGCGCGACGCGCGGCCGTGGCGAAGTCGCCGGATGCGATGTGATGGCCGATCCTGTTGGCGTTCGCCAAGCGGTCGGGTACATGCCGGATAACTTTGGGGTGTACGACGGCATGCGTGTCTGGGAATTCCTGGATTTCTTTGCCGTTGCCTATCGAATCGGTCGTAAGGAACGAAAGCAAATCATTGACAACGTGCTCGAGTTGCTCGATCTGACGCACAAACGAGACGACTTTGTAAATGGTTTATCGCGGGGGATGAAACAGCGACTCTGTTTGGCAAAAACCCTGGTCCATGACCCTCCGGTTTTGATTCTGGATGAACCGGCCAGCGGTCTTGATCCCCGAGCACGTGTCGAAGTGAAAGAGTTGTTAAAAGAACTTCGGCGGATGGGCAAAACCATTTTGATCAGTAGCCACATTTTGACCGAACTGGCCGATTGTTGCACGTCGATCGGAATCATCGAACGTGGCCAGTTGCTGATGAGCGGTCCGATCGACAGCGTCTATCGCCAGATTCGACGCAATCGCCACGTCGAAATCCAGTTCGTCAAAAATGAGGAAGCGGGAATGTCGATTCTGCGCAGCAGTCCATTCTTGCGATCCATCGAGCACTTACCGACATGCATTCTCGCGGAATTGGAGACCGACGACGAAGGATTGGCAACATTGATGGAGACGATGATTGCCGAGGGCGTTCGAATGCGTTCGTTCAATGATCGGGCGCCGACCTTGGAAGATGTCTTTATGACAGTGACGAAAGGTCTGGTGACGTGATTCGAAGGCTGGCTGCGGCCGCATTCGTTGTGCTGGTTGTCGTTGCCGCGATGTGGCCGATTCTGATCGGACAACGTTTCGCGTTTCGTGATGTCAGTCATTTCTACTTGCCGCTGTATGACTACGTCGCCCAACGCACTTCGGGCGAGTGGTTGCCGCTTTGGAATCCGCTTGATCACAACGGGATTCCGTTGGTCGGCGAGTCGACGACTGCAGTGTTGTATCCGATTCGATCGCTCGTGTATTGGCTGCCTATCTCCAGCGAACATGCAATGAACGTTTACCTGGTCGTTCACCTTTTAGTCGCGGCGGGCACGTCGGCTTGGTTGGCCAGAACGATCGGCTGCTGCCGTCTCGGAGTGATTGCCGCAGCAATTGTGTACCCGCTTTCAGGTAGCGTTTTTTCGCTCTGTTGTAATCCGCCGTTTCTGGTAGGCGCAGCGTGGATTCCGTTGGTGCTGGCCGCCTGTCTGGGCGAAGGAACCGCCAGCTCGGGCGATGGTTCGGCCAAACGGCCTCGTTGGATGTTGTGCAGGCCGACTGCGATTTCGGCCATCAGTTTGTCGATGATGATCTTGGGTGGCGACCCACAATCGGCGCTGCATAGCGTGATTGTCATCACCGTTGTCTCGGTCGTGCGGGCGGTTCCTGAGCTTCGATTCGCCCAACGTTGTGGGGAGCCTTTGGTGCATTGCCGTTTTTTTCGCTCATTTTTAATTTGTGGCGCGGCATGCGTGTTGGCGGCGGGGCTGTCATCGATCCAGATCGTTGCTTCAGTTGATTGGAGTCGCCAAAGTGATCGAGCAAGTGGTCTGGTTGCCAGTTCCGGACTTTATGATTTTTCGCTCGCCCCCTGGCATGTCTTTGAAATGATTTCTTCGCGACCTTGGGGGCACCCCTTTCCGGTTAACGCCCAGATATCGCAGCTGCTTCCAGGGGATGGTCGGATGTGGACGCCGTCGATCTATGCGGGAG
>JAGQPO010000229.1 GCA_020426665.1 Planctomycetales bacterium | reverse complement strand
AATACATAGATTCCGTTAGAGTCAGAAAATTTTCGATCAATCTATTGACCGGAAATAAGACCGTCGCTCCGGGCTGCAATAGCGCAACTTCAAAACGCGTGGGCGAGAGACTCCACTGCACTCAGGACAGATCCCTCGCTGACGCATTCGGGTTATGAAAAGTGTGCAACTTCAAATGCGAGTCCTTAGTTGCCGTCATCCGTCTCCACAGGATCATGCGGCAGCTGCCAATTCCACCGGATCGCGGCAAGTCGAAAAAGTACGATCGAGCTGATCGCGACGGGAACTGCATAAGATTCGGGCACCGACAGTGCGGTCAGTGAAAACAACAGCCAACACCCCGAAAACGAACAGGTCGCACACAGCGGAGCAGGCCGGAACAGGCTGGGGACTTTGTTACAAACGATATCTCCAATCACTCCGCCGAACGTCCCCGTGATCACGCCCATCAGCGAGGCGATAAACAACGACGTTCCTGCTTCCAGCGCGGCGATCGCGCCTGCGACGCTAAACAGCCCCAGTCCCAACGAATCGGGAAGGTGCAAAAAATCTTCGGTCGATTTCGGCAACGCGGGAAAAACCGATGTGACCAAGGCCAGAATAAAAATGATCACCGTGTAGTGATGGCGGCCGATCCAGAACAGCGGATGACGGTCCAGAAAAAGGTCTCGCAGTGTCCCGCCGCCGAACGCGACAATCAGCGCAAGGCTGAACACACCGACAAAATCCATGTGATGTCGCTTGGCGAGCATCACACCATAAACACCGCTCGTAATAACGGCCAACAATTCGACAGCTTGTTGCATCGTGAACCTGGTTGGCGCCTGCGGCGATCGATCACGCGTCCACTTCGAAGATCGCTTCGATTTCCACGGCAATTTTTCCGGGCAGACTGTTGGTCCCGATCGCGCTGCGCGCCCCAACGCCGTTTTCTTCGCCGAAGACATCGCGGAACAGTTCACTGCACCCGTTAATGACCGCGGGCGAATCCGGGAACCCTTCGATGCACTGGACAAGACCCAACAACTTGATCACACGCTTGATTTTGTCTAACGACCCAAAATGACTTTGTAACGTCGCCAGCATCGCCAGACCGGTTTGACGCGCGGCGTCGTACCCGGCTTCAACGTCCATATCCAGCCCCAGTCGGCCGGTGATCAGCGTTTTGTTGGACTTGAGCGGACCATGACCCGAAACGTAGGCCAGTCCGTCAACGACGACGACAGGTTTGTAGACGCCCGCCGGTTTGGGAGCGGGGGGAAGTTCCAGACCAAGTTCTTCGAGACGTTTTTCGTAAGACATGCGGTTAGCGGTGTTGCAGGGTTTCGATGGGAAAGCCAAAGTGTGCCTTTATTTCGCATCGTTTTCAAGCTGACTAACGTCAAGACTTTACCCCAGGGGGGACAACGAAATCATGAACGAACTGGTCGGCCGCAAGGCGTTAATCACCGGCGGAACACAGGGCATCGGCGGTGCGATCTCGGTGGCTGCTGCAGAGGCCGGGGCAGACGTGCTGATCATTGGATTGCGCCGTGATCCTGCCGCCGAGGAGACCCTGGCCCGATGCCGAAGTTTCGGCGTCAAGGCGGAATTGATCCTTTGCGATCTATCGCGTGAACCGAATACGTACGTGGACGAATTGATCACTCAAATCGACTCGCTGATGCCGGGCATCGATCTCCTGGTCAATAACGCGGGCACCTACATCGACGTGCCATTCTTGGAGATGGATTACGATCGGTACGTTACGACCATGAATTTGAATGTAACGGCCGGATACTTTTTGACCCAGGCGATTGCCCGCCGATGGGTTGCGGAAAAAGTTGGCGGTCGCGTTGTCTTTACCGGTTCGATCAACGGATTACTCTCCGAACAAAACCACACCGCCTACGACACCAGCAAAGGCGCCGTTGCGGCGTTGGTGCGGTCCCTTTGTGTTTCGCTCGCACCGCATGGAATTCGCGTCAATGCAATGGCGCCAGGACTGATTCGTACTCCTCTGACCGATGGTGCGATCTCGGACGACAAGATGCGTAAGTGGATGGAATTGCATACGCCCAACGGACGCGTCCCGGAACCACAGGTCTGCGCCCCGCCGGTGATCTTTTTGCTGTCCGATGCCGCCGAACATATTCACGGTCAAACGCTTTATGTCGACGGAGGTATCAGTGCGTGGCAACAACCCGATGTTCCGGCCTGAAGCCTACGAATCACTCGCATCAGTCGAACGTCCCTTGTGACACCATTTCGCACTGATCTTTTCATCGCTTTGGTATCTAGACAACACTTGGCCGGACCGGCCCGCGCGTTCTGCGGCGTGAGGGATGTCGGACAGCTCCGCCCACGCATCTGGCCGATACCATTTCAATCGTGACGTAAACTTCGACTTGCAGTGCAATCCGGTCTGATTGTTAAATCGCCGGAATTGTGCGCGGACAGCGGTTGTTCCCCAGCAGCCACTCAGACGCCTTCGTCACAACAATCCCACCCTTACGATGCCAAACTGCGCCACCGAATCCTCGCAATCCGGACAGCTGTCTGAAACCGCATTCGTCGGTCGACAACCGATTTTTCGACCGGATCAGACTGTCCACGCGTACGAACTGCTGTTTCGGTCCGGCGAGCAAAATGCCGCCGTGATTACCGACGGTGATCGGGCGACGGCAAGCGTGTTACTGAATACGTTTACCGATATCGGGTTGGACACGATTGTCGGTTCTAAATCAGCATTCATCAATTTGACGCGTAATTTATTGCTCGGCGAAAACCTGTCCTGCCTGCCGCCCGACCGCGTCGTCCTGGAGATCCTGGAAGACATCAAACCGGATGAAAAAGTTATCGCGGCGGCTCAGCGTCTGGTCTCGTCGGGATACACGATCGCGTTGGACGATTTTGTATACAGTCCGGAACTTGAACCGCTGATCGGACTGGCGGGAATCGTCAAAATTGAATTCCCCGCGATTCCGAACTCCGAACTGCCGTCGCATGTCCAAAAGCTTCGCGAGTTGGGTGTGCAAACCATTCTGGCAGAAAAGGTTGAAACGCAAGAGGACTTCGACCTTTGCAATTCACTCGGCTGCGACCTGTTCCAAGGTTATTTCTTTAGCCGACCTCAAGTGATCAGCCAACGAAAAACACAAGTCAATCTTGGCCCCATCATTCGACTGGTTTCCGAATTACAAAACCCGAACATCACGGTCGGCGAGGTTGAGAACATTATCCAAACGGATGCCAATTTATCGTTCAAATTGCTTCGTTTT
Organism: Planctomycetales bacterium; assembly: GCA_020426665.1. Lineage (GTDB taxonomy): Bacteria > Planctomycetota > Planctomycetia > Pirellulales > Pirellulaceae > Stieleria. The sequence continues at coordinate 3,508 of JAGQPO010000229.1, read as the reverse complement.
GTAAACTCGGCCAACGCCGCAACGAAACGGAAAATTGAATCGTTGAAACAGGCAACAACGTTGATGGGAATCTCTCGATTGAGATCTTTGGCGTCGATGATGCTGATGACCAGCATCAATGACAGCAAGCCACAAGAGCTGATCAATTTGGCAATGATTCGTGGCAAGATGTGCGAATTGCTGGCCGTCGAATCCGGTGAATCGAGACCCGATCGATTTTACACGGTCGGCCTGCTGTCGGTGATGGATGCCATGTTGGACAAGCCGATGGAGGATGTGATCCCGTTGCTGCCGCTGGCTGCTGACATGAACGAAGCGCTGTTGAATCGTACCGGTGACCTCGGCCCGATTCTGGTCAGTGTCGTGAACTACGAAGCGGGCAAAATCATCCCGCCTAACTCGTTGACGGCACGGCAAATGGAACAAGCCTACCAGAAGACGTTGCGTTGGATCGCGGATTGCGGCATCGGGCAATAACAGCCAAACGACATCTGGCGATCAATGCCATTGCCGCTACTTATCGTCCCAGAAGTATGTCTGTTCGTCCGGTTCCGGTCGATTTCGATACAGAAACGATGCAGCCAATGCGACCATGGCGGCAAAAACGAACAATGCTCCGATCGCGACGACGATGGTGATCCACGTGAAATTCATGTGACTTCTCCGCTGGGTCGAGAAAACTCTCCAGTCTGGCCCCAGCGGAAAGAATGCGGGGCGCGACAAAAAGCGTCACAGACCCAACTTCTTCTTCAGGTGCTCGCTGGTCAGGTGCTTGACAACGTCCAAAGGTTCACAGGCGTTGTCGTCACCATAATCAACATCGACCGGACCGATCGCCTTGGCTGCTTTCAAGGCCGCCTTGTTTAGTTTCTTGTTGCGTTTTCCGATCCCCATCAACGCAGCGTTCATCGCCTCTCGGACCCACATGTCTTCGCTTTTGATTTCATTCCTGATACGATCGATCAGCACGACCAAAAAATCGTCGTCCATTCCTTTCGGATTCTTTTTGGATAGCTCATAAAACAACGAATAGGCACAGCGTCTACGCACCGGGTCTTCACTCTCCATCCAATCACACGCCAGATCGAACGCCCAAGGCACCTTTGCCAACGTCGCGTCACAGGACGCGAAAACGTGTGCAAGATAGCCGCCCTGCAGAGCTTCGACCTGCTCCTCGGCTTGGGCCCGCGTCACCTGTTTCGGATCGTCAATCAGTAGCCCGACAACCTTTGCATCATAGACGTTTGTTTTCCACAGCTGCAGCGCCAGCTTGTGATCCCGCCCGATCTGTTTTGCAATCTTCCGCAATTGGGTCAATCCGATCCCGAAGCTTTTCAGTTTGCTACCTTTGACCCCGCGTTTTTTCCAATGTTCGACTCCGCGCTCATTGGTGTTCTCCTCCAGCAACTTCATGACGTCGGTTTTCTTCATCGGACGAAATCTCTCGTGGTTCGCGTCGACGGAACATCCACAGGACGCCCCAGAAAAACGCAAGTGGTACGAACAGGACGCGGTAAATCGGCGGTCCAAAAATGACCGTTGCGGAAAACATCATCAGTCCGAAAAACATTGCGGTCGCAACATCCAGCTTGGGTGACGTCGGCGCTTGGCGACGACGATGAACAGCAAGACGAGCGCAATCGACGATCCAGACCGCTGTAAACAGGTAGTTTACCCAAATGCCGTCTCCACGGCGAATCCCGGTCATCCGATAGGTTTCCTCGGCCGTGAATTGCTCCGCGTCGCTGTGACTCCAGCCATGAAACCCATGAAACGCAAGCAGCACGTGGACCAGATAAAACCCGCACCCGGTCGTCCACGCCACGACAACCGACCGCGAAGGAATGCGATGGCGCCCATGAATCCGCGCGGTGACGGTCACCACGTAACAGGCTACCGAAATACGGATCGCCCAACGCGCGAGATCTTGAGTGTCCAAAACGGCATCAATCGAGATTGCGAATCCGAATGCGTCGATACTCGATTTGTCCCCGATCACCTTCGATTCCGATGGGCCCGGATTCAGGGATCTTAAAGGCTTCCTCGATGATTTCGCCGTTACAAGTGCACAATGCAGATGTGCCTTTGACCGTGATGATCAATTCGTTCCAATCACCTGCACGATACTTCTTCAAATTCTTGTAGGGCCCCGCCAGCAAATAGTCACGGCATTGCAACTGTGTGCCTCGCAGAAAGACGCCGCTGTCGGCATTCGGGGTCGCGCGAAATTCCAGGATCAACTGAAAGTCATCATTAAATTCATCATTGGTCCACAACTGCTGAATCTTCCTGCCCTCGGGAGGAGTCGTAACAACCAAGCGTCCAGCAATCGCCACATATCGCCCTTCTGGTGTCGAACTCTGGTTGTCAAACGTCACAGCTTCTTCGACAAGCGGCCAAACGACTTCTCCGTTGGTCTTGGGGATCCATCCGGCGCGCGACTTTCGCATCTGTTCGGTCGTCGGCCGGTAACCCCAACCGCTTAGATCCTTGCCGTTAAACAGGCTGATCGCGCCCTTTTCAATTTTGAAGCTGTCCGGTTCCGTTTCAATGAGTCCGAGCGTTGCAAAAACGGGACGTAAAGCTGCTTCCCATTTTTGGTATCCGATTGGGTTGGGATGCAGTAAATCTGGAAACTCCTCTTTCTTTGCATCGCCGTTTTCATCAGCAAACAGAGTCCACGTGTCGACAACCGTGATTTGCGGATCGCCTTTGGCGATCGCACGATAAAGTCGGTTGATTTCTTTGATCTGGTCGGCCGACCGCGCCTTGGACGCGCTGCTGGGAAACACTTCGCACAACACGATCGGCATGTCCGCACGGTGCTCTTTCAGTTTTTCCAGAATCAGTTTGACATTGTCGGCGATGGTCTGGGGCGATGCCTTCTCTTCCAAGTCGTTGGTCCCCATCAGCATCACGACCGCACTTGGATTCAGACTGATAACGTCTTCGTCCAGTCGATAAAGCACCCCGCGAGTCGTATCGCCGCTGATGCCTCGATTGGCTTTGCGCATCCCTTCGAAGGCTCCCGAAAAATCGTCTTTCCAACCCTGTGTGATCGAGTCTCCGAGAAAGACGACCGCGCCTTCGCTGGACTCGCGGTTGGACTCGAATGTTGATCGCCGATTTTGCCAAACACCCTTGAACCAGTCGTAACGCCGCATCGGGCCGGCGCCCGGCAGGTCACCGTCCGCCGGAATCACATACTCCTTTGGTGCGAGTGTTGCTTGATCCTGGGCGTGGAGATTGCCGCAGACGCATTGGAGTGCCGTGATCAAGGCGAGAGATGCAAAGAGGCGTTGTAGCATGGTGGTCATCAAAGGTAGGGATTGGGGGCGATTGACTATGAAATGCTTTACAGGAGATCGCGAAGGAAACAGAGTACGGGCCGGTTCCGATTGAAATCTCGTTCCACCAGCCCGCCCCGGTAAACATCATTCTAACTTAGCTGCATGAAGCGTCGTTGATGGCTCCGCGATCAAACGCTCTGATTGCGGAGCAATCAGCG
>JAGQPO010000228.1:13992-15450 GCA_020426665.1 Planctomycetales bacterium | reverse complement strand
TACGACTCTTTGCGCGGTCGATTCTTTTCCAGAGATCCGATCGGGTATGTGGGGAGTCAGTGGGGCTTGTCTGGTTTTGCGAACGGCAATCCAACCGCAGGTTTTGATCCACTTGGAAATGAATGGACATTGCCATTGCCGTACGGGGGCGGTCCACCACAGTACGGAAATCCACACCTCTATGTGCATGGAGACGGAAACAAACGCTGCATCTTCGTCCTGGCACCGTACGACGTCTCATCTTATCCCCATCTAAGCACTATTCCCAATGTTGGTGTTTTCGGGGGCATCACCAACCCTCACGATATTCCGAACTTAATGGAGGAGAGGGGCTGCTGCGAGATTTTGATTTTTGGTCACCAAGGAGGCCCTCACTATCGCGGCGGAGCCACAATCGAACCGGAACCTCTGCCCGGTGAAGAGCAGCGATATATTCCCGTTTTTCGGAATCCATTTGTGAGGGAAAAAATAAGCAAAGTACGAGAAAAGAACTGTCCGGACGGTTGCGGGATCTTCCTCTATTCATGTGGCGATCCACACCCAGATCGTGATCCAATGCGGAGGAGAATCGCAAAGGGAACGGGATGCCATGTATTTGGCTCTACGGACTATTTTCGAAGTGCGAAAATGAAGGGAACTAAATGGAACACTGCATGTAAAGATCTTTGGGGAGAAAAGCCTTCACCAAAATCTACGTATTGCCCAATGCCACTGATTCACTACCCACCTCCGCGAGGCTGATTGTGTTTTTTCGCCCTTCACTCCTCATATGCATAGTCGTGGTATTGTTTTTAATGGGCTGGGCTATTGATCATGTTCGGTTGACCCAAGTGTTGGCTCAAATGCAATCCGACGCATACGAACATGAGGAGAAAATTGACGAACTAAAGCTACTTCTTCTCTCAAGGCTCAAGCAAGTGGAATCCTCAGGGCACTTAACTGGGACATATCCCGAGATTGAGATACTTGCTGACCAGATTATTCGAGAAGGTTCGGATGAGTGGAATTGGTACGTAGAAGTTGGCCAACAGAGATCTCGTGGGGATCGTGTAGCATACATGTTCCCGCTTGCGAATTCCGATCTAGGAGAGCATGATCCAATGGGATTCATAGTCATTGCAAAGGAAGGCGTCATATGTGAGGTGCAATTAGAAACTCCTACGTATTAATTTAACCGCGTGCTGTCAAAAAAGTCATCGGATCGTTTGGATTGGCGATTTGCGTGATTCAAGGAATCGAATGCAGCGTGTTTTCGGCCGGGCATAGGCTGGGCGTGAGCACGCATAACGGAAGAACGACACCGATTGAACGTTGAGCGCAGCAGCCAACACAGAGAAGTGTCGTGACAGATCAGATACTGAACAGTGTCAGTCAAGCCGCGCGGCGACAGGACTTCAGCAAACCACCGAGTCGTTCTTCGCAAACGATGTCGCCAGTCGGTTCGGAAAACGCCTGAGC
>JAGQPO010000228.1:0-13958 GCA_020426665.1 Planctomycetales bacterium | reverse complement strand
AGGGGAGCCGATATTCGTGAACCGCATTTGCTAATCACAAAACGTGCGCTCATGTCGGACGAGCCGACATGGGGCGGGGATATTCGTGAACCGCTTCTGCTAATCGAAAAACGTGCGTTCATGTCGGACAAGCCGACATGGGGCGGGGATATTCGTAACCGGCGTTTGCTAATCGCAAAACGTGCGTTCATGTCGGACAAGCCGACATGGGGCTGTGGGAATATCTCAAAAAGGCGATTAGGACGTTGCGTTCCGATCAGGCAGTGACGAGCGAAAATCGCCGTCTGCCCGACGATTGAAGCAATAAGTTACTGTAGTCCAGCTAACTTGCGCCCGCTCACCGTCCAATTCCTAACAACAGGTCGTTTAGGAACTGTTCATCATCATCGTCGTCGTTTGCGAGCCCATTGAACACGCTGTCAACGGCGGGTATCCATTGAACATCGCCCTCACCTTCGCTGTTGCTACCGGCTGAATCTCTGGCGATCTGATTGATAATCAACAACGCGTCCAGCGGTTCGATGGTTCCGTTTCCGTTGACATCTTTTGCCATGTCTTCAGGACGCAGCGTTTGCTCGGCAGACGAATTGCCTTGCATTCTCGCGACATGGTTGATCACGACCAAGGCGTCGCGCGCCGTGACCTGGCCGTCCTGATTAACATCGGTCGGTGCAAATTTCGGCATTTGAACGTTTACAACGGGATGCAAGACCGTTATGCCCGACGTCGTAGGGCTGGAGGTCGTCGTGACAGGAGCTGAACTGGGAATCTGACTTGGTTCGGTAACCGACCCGGCCGCAACTGGATTGGGAGCCACCGGTTCAAATGGCGTTAAGAATCCGTCAGACCCGTCAAAGGCGAATGGTTCGAGTGGAATCAGGATCGCCCGTAACCAGGTCAACACATCCTTGTCCGCGCCACCGTCACCCAGAACTTCGCAATCGATCACCTTGTCGGCTCCGAATTGCACACAGACGTCACCGGGCATCAAGTTCGGTTGTGAGCCGCCATTTAGAATCTCTTGGCCGACGATGAAGACATCCGGCGAGCCAAAATCTTGGTCCGAGATCAACACGTCGTTGCCTTGACCGCCGAACAGAAAATCGACGCCGGGGCCGCCGGTCAACAGATCTTCCAGGTTACCTCCGGCGATCGTGTCGCTACCGCTGCCTCCATTGAGCGTTCCGACGGTCGGCGTTTGCGTTGAGATTTGGTCGTCTCCGCCATTTCCGTCGACACGTACAAATTCGACGTCGTTCAATTCGATTGGTTCGAGTGTTCCACCAGAATTGCCAATCGAAATGAAGTCCGCGTCATCGCCGCCGATCGCTTCGAATTTGTCTTGACCCGCCCCGCCGTCAAAATCAATCAATTGGTTGGTGGAATTGATATCGATCGGAACATTGCTGTTGATGGTCAAAATATCGTCGGAAGATCCGGCTTCGATGTCGACCGATTCAATTCCAAGCGATTCAAAGACTTCGTTGCCGACGGTATTTCGGGGTGTTCCTGAAGGAACCGGAGTTGTCGTCGCGAGCACTCCTTGGGCGGCGGCGGTGATAACGTATCGCAGGTCAAGCGGATTCGTCGCAGCTGCCGCATTAACGGTGACTCGGTCCCCCGTCGCGATGCCGCCCACACTGCCTTCGGTCACGTTGTTGCCCGCGACCGCAAGGCCTTGAATCACGTTGTTTGCTCCCGCCGCGTTCGCTCCGCCGTCAACGAACAATTGGCGTGTGCTGGCTACGGCATCTGCGCCCAACGGGTCATTGTTGATTCGCTCCAGATACCCTGCGGTGTCGGCGCCCGCAGCGTTCAAGTGAAAGGCATCGTCATCGGCATCGCCACTGACATCGACGGTGGTGTTCAGAAAGACTTCGTCGATGTTGACGACGTCTTGCCCGTCACCGGCGGAAACGTTGATAACCGCAGGGCCACTGCGAACCGGGGCAACCGGTTCGACCAGAAGATTAACAACGTCGTCCCCAGCGTCCGTTGCGGCGAGCAATCCGGCCCGATCACCGATCGAGGAAATTGAGACGGTGTCGACTGCGGCCCCGGTCGTGAAGACAGTTGCACTTGCGTCGCCCGTCGAATCGATGTTTACGGTGTCGCCGTCATCTCCGGTGTCGAAGCGACTGATTGAATCATGACCGGTCGTTACGATTGCGATGGTGTCGACACCGGCGAAGGTTGAAAGTTCGAAGGTTGTTGCCGAAGCGGTTGATGCGACGGAAACGTCACTGTCACCTTGGCCGGCTTCCATCGCCAATGTTTCGATGGTCTCGTACGTAATGCTTGCGACCCCGGTGCGTTGAACAACGGTGGAGGCCACGGAATAGCTGTGGTTGGCGACGGAAGACTGATCCGAGACATTCAGTCGGTCGCCAGTTTCGACTGAGGTTGTCGTTGTGTCAGTAGATGCAATCGTGCGACGCGCGCTGATCGACTGGCTGCTGAGCCCTGCGACATGGGTTCCGCCAAAAACGCAGATATCGCCGAGCAATCCGTCCAGGTTGCCGTCCGGGTCTCCACTGGCATCAAGACGATCTCCATCGGCCGTCGACGTCACATTGATCGTGTCGTTGCCTGCGTCGCCGAACAGATCCGAGGCGCTGCCGGTGGATGTCGACTGGACATTCACGATGTCGCTGCCGTCACCCAGCGACGCTGAAACTGCGCTTCCGGCCCCGGTTCCGATCAGGTTCAACAGATCAATACCGGTCCCGGCAGAGATTCCCAACCCGCTTGTGACACCCGTGATGCTAATGTCGATATCGTCGTCACCGCTGTCGGTTGCAATGCGTGTGACACTTGACGCTCCCGTGGTAGTGACCGAAACATTGTCGTTATCGGCACCGGTGTCCAGAGTAAACAGCCCATCGGTACCGGTGGTCGTGATGCCCACATCGTCGCTGCCCGCGCCTGTGGAAAATGAAGTCCGAGTTCCCGCCACGGTGGTGCTAACCACAACACTATCTGCACCACTTCCCGATTCGATGTTCAACGATTCGATCGTTTCGTAAGTCAGACTGCCGGCGATCGCACTGCCAGTCAGGTCGGTAGCCGACAACAGATAGCTGTGACCGGCGACGTCACCCTCGTTGCTGATATTCAATTCATCACCGCGGGCGATCGAAACGGTGACGGTGACTGATTTTGCCGTCACGCTTTCCGGAGTTCCCGCGGCTGGAAGCGGGGCCTCGCCGAAGACGCAAAGATCACCAAGCAATCCGTCAAGGTTGCCAGCCGGATCACCGCTGGTGTTCCCCCGATCTCCGTCGGCGTCGGATGACACGTTGAAGGTATCGCTGCCGTCGCCACCATGCAGATCCGTGGCGCTTCCCGTGCCGTTGGATCGAACATTGATTACATCATCGCCGACACCGGAACTTACGAACGTCGCGCTATTGTCACCGGTTCCTGCTAAAGTCAGGACATCGATGCCGTCGCCTGAATCAATTGCAACACCGCTTCCAAGTCCGGTGGTGGTCAGCGTCACATCGTCATCGCCCGTTTCTGTAGTAACGCGTGTCACGCTAGACGCGCCTGTTGTCGCGAACGCTACGGCATCATTGTCGGCACCGGTATTCAACAACAAGATGCTACTTGCACCTGTCGTCGCCGCATCGACACTGTCGCCACCTGCGAAAGTCGAAAGAGTGGTGCGCATTCCGGCACCGGTGGAGGTGATCCCGACGTTATCGTCACCGCTTCCGGTTTCGACATTCAGGGTTTCGATCGTTTCGTAGGTGACCACACCCGATAGACCGGTTCGGGAGATTGTTGAATCAGTCAGCGTGTAAGTTGCGGCAACGGCATTCGCTTCATCGCTGATGTTCAATTCATCGCCACGGTCCGTCGATACGGAAACGACGATTGCTTTAGCGGTCACACTTTCGACAACTCCTGGAGCGGGCGTGGGAGATTCGCCGAAGACACAAATCGAGCCGAGCAACCCGTCCAGGTTGCCCGCCGGGTTGCCGCTGGCAAGGATTCGGTCACCATCAGCGTCGGAAGACAGGTTAAAGGTGTCGGCACCGCTTCCGCCAAACGCATCCGTTGCACTGGCCGATCCCGTCGCGCGAATGTTTGCGACATCATCTCCGTCGCCGAGGGTAAGCAACGTTGCGCCACCGGCGCCCGTTGCCAACAATGTCACAACGTCAACGTCGACACCCGAATCGATGGACAGGCCGCTGGATGCACCGGTTGTGGTAATTGAAAGATCGTCATCACCCGCCTCGGTCGTGATCTGCGTCACGCTTCCGCCTCCGGTTGATGTAACAGAGACCGTATCGTCACCGCTTCCGGAATTGATGGAAAGCGAGCTACCGGCACCGGTTGACGCGACGGTGATCACATCATTACCGTCGGATGTCGTCAGTGTTGTCGACGTTCCCCCATTGGTCGCCGTAATCGAAATCGTATCAGCGTCGTTACCGGTTTCGAGCAGCAGAGATTCGATGCCTGAATAACCGATGCTGCCCGTCAATCCGACTCGCGTTAGTAATGTGTCAGACAGGGAGTATGTTTGACCAGACAAGTTGCCGCCATCGAAGACATTCAACTGGTCTCCCTGCTCGAGAGTCAGGTCGATGGTCGTCGTCTTTGCCGTGACGGACGGATTGACCGTCGGAGTCGGATCGTTGTCGTTGCCATCGACGATGATGGCGCCTTCGATTCCATCAATGGTCACCTTGCCGATGTTAAAGCTGTCGTTTCCGGCGCCACCATTCAAATTCAACGTCAATGTCGCGGCAACCTTTTCGACATTGATAATATCATCAGCATCATCACCGCTTACCGTCATGGTGGGGAAGACGGTCAACGAATCCAGGTCCAGGATATCGACCTGGTCGGCGCCCGACCCGGCGTTAATCGTTAGCGACGAGGTGGGATTGGTGAAGTCGACAGATTCACCAAGAGTGGAATCGATGCGGTTAACGTTGTCGCCAGCCGCGGCGTTGTCGGAAAGCGTGATCTGTTCCGCGCCACCGGTGAAGGTAAAGACACGATCGACGGCACCTAGGTTGTCGATCACGGGTTCCAAACCGGTGTACTGGATCGTCGTCGATGTGAACGCGTCAAACTGTATAGTCACCGATCCGGTGGACTCATCGACAAAGGTGTGTGTGATTGTTTCGGCGGTACCGTTCCGCAAAACCAACGAATCACCACTGCCGGTCGTCGGATCAGCCCCGTCGTACGAAATCGGCGGAACGATGACTCCGCCGCTGTAGTCGATCGTTAATGTATCTTGGTCGGAGCCACCCGGAATTGCAATTTGGACGATCGTCGCGATCGGTACTCGGCTGAGCAGAGTGGAAGTAGCCGTGTCGTTTACTTGCAGATCAGCGCCCGAAATCACAAGCGTGTAAGCATCGGCGACGCTATCGGAAACGGGCGGAAAAATAAACAAGTCACTGATGTCGACGTTCGCCGTATCGGTCGACGCCAGTCCGCCGGAATCGGTGACCGTCAGATTGATCGTGTGCGTTCCGACACCGATGTGATCAATCACCGTTAACCACGGAATCGTTGCAATCGCCGTCGCCGACGTGAAGTCAATGACCGAATCACCATCCAAATCCCATTCATACGTCAGCGTGTCGCCCGCGTCCTGATCCGTCGTCCCACTGGCATCGACCTGCAGTGACAATCCGGCATCGAATGCATAGGGGCCGCCTGCATCCGCGATCGGCATTTCATTGACGTCCGTGACGGTGATCACCAACGATTGGGTGTCAACCAGCGAGTCGCTGTCGGTAACAACGACATCAACATCGTAAATGTTGTCGGCTCCACTGTCGGTCGGCGACTCAAAGTCCGGTGCGGTAATGAATTGAACCACTCCGGTCGAGGCATCGATTGTGAACAACGCCTGGTCGGCGCCGCCACCGATTGAATAGACCAATCCACTGCCTTCGGAATCGGTGTCATCGATCGAATCGACGTCGACGACCAACGTGGTGTTCTCTGCGACATTCGCAGTCGCGGTCGACGTGATCTCCGGGGCCAACGGAACCACAACGGTATCGATTTCAATTTCCCAATCTGCCGCCGGCGTCGCCGTACCGGCTTCCATCAGAATCGACGACAACAACTGAGTTGCGTAGGTTGAATTGGTAATCGGCAGTGATGGATTTAGATCCGAAAAACTTCCCGACGCGACCGATTCGGTACCAGCAAACGTGTGACCAAAGACACCCGTTCCAGTAACACGCACGCCCGCATCAGGATTGGTGCCCGCCAAAGCATCGACGTAGCTGACGCGAATATCAGTGACACTGATCCCAGACGCCAAATCGACGCGAAATCCATCGAACGCGTCGAGGGGCGTTTGGAGTGTGCCCTGCCATGAATTCGTTCCCGCGGAATCAAGCAAGAACGTCGGTGCGGCGGTGGATGCGTCCAGGTCTCCGTCGGTTGCTTCGCTGTAGCCGATGACGGCCAGAAGACGTCTCCCTTCCAGCGACTCCATTAGGATTCGTCGTTTTTGTGTTTTCTTGCGTGCAGGCGCACGAGAAGGTCGGCGGGAAGTGATCGAACTGAGGAAGCGGTTTGGCCAGTTTCGCGGCATGACAGAACCTGGATGACCTTTTTGGCGGGGAAGTGAAAAAATGTCGATCACTCGAACGTGTGCAGATTCACGCTTTCGTCGACTCAACCGTAAAGAGATTCCGACAGGATTTGAGAAAGTTCTCCCCAGTTTGCACGGAATCTCTGACCCCCGAGTAAAGTCACCCAGCTGGGAAAAACAAGGCAACAGTTACAAAAGGACCAACTTGCCAGAATTCTACGAATTCTCAGGTGATACAGCCCGTCAAACGCATAAAACCAGCTGAGTGCATTGGAACAGCAAAACAACGCTTGAAAGGTGCTGTTAAGCTGGTATCACAGGGCTTCCCCCCGTTTCCGAATGCCCCGCCCGACGTGACTCCCCCCTGATGAGCAACCCGCCGCCCGAAGTGCTTCGACCTGGGATGGAAATCGTCCCCGGATACACGCTGATCGCACCCCTCGGAAGCGGTATGGCTGGCGATGTGTGGCAAGCGCAGGCCGCCGGTGGGATCAAAGTCGCGCTGAAGCTGGTCCGGAATTTAAAAGATCTCGGCGGCCGAAAAGAGCTGAAAGCCCTTAAAACGATCCGTGACGTCCATCACCCGAACCTGTGTCCGCTGTTTGGTTTTTGGACGAAAGACGCCCAGGGTCGAGTTTTGGCCGACGGCGAAACAGAAGATCTGACGTTCGACTCGATCAGTTCGTCTGGTCTTGGGAGGGCACCCGATTACCCGCCGCCACCAGGACCGCCTTCCCCGATACCAAATTCGGAAACGGCAAGCAGCGGATCGGGAATGGATGGGACGATGGCTGTGGGACCGGGAATGCCGTTTCCAGGGATTTCGCCTGAGCCGCCGCGTCAGAGCGCCTACGCGGCGTCCGCCGACACCGGGGCGGTGCCCGGCCAAGGTGGCTCAGAGCCGGCCAAACCGAAGGTAACCGCCGAACAATTAATCGTCGTCATGGGTCTTGGCGACTGCACCCTTTACGATCGACTGAAATATGTCCGCCGGGAAGCCGGTCTGGGCCCCGACGCCATCGACACGGCGTACGGATTGGATCCGGCGGAAACGATTCGTTATTTGCGCGCCGCAGCCAGCGCGATCGACCTGCTCAATCAAGAGCATCAAATCTACCATTGCGATATCAAGCCCCAGAACATCTTGTTGGTCGGCGGCGAAGCTCAGGTTTGTGACTTTGGGCTCGCCAAACAAATGGAAGGCGACATGCGTCAGACGCAGCAAGCGTTCGCGACGCCCGCGTACGCTCCGCCAGAAGTCCTGCACAATGAAGGATACAGTCGGCAAGTTGACCAGTATTCACTTGCCGTCACGTATTACGAATTGCGAACGGGATTACTTCCGTTTGACATCACGACCCACGCCAGCATGTTGGTCGCCAAGTCGACCGGCAAGTTAAATTTGGACGCTTTGACGCCAGCCGAGCGAAAGGTACTTCAAAAGGCACTTCGTCGGGTTCCGAGCGAGCGTTACAACTCGTGCACCGAATTTGTCAACGCGATCGCCATTGCGTCAGGAGTTGATAAAAGCGGCGGCATCACCGTCGGCCGGATCATGGCTGCTATCGCTGGCGTCCTGTGTGTTGCGGCACTTGGAGTAGCGGGATGGCGATTCGTGGATCCCGAGGGATTCAATTCTGTCATCTTTTCCAGCGAAGTACGAATCGCCGAACGACTTGGCGACGCCGAAGCGTTGTACCGAAGCACAGAATCCGAAAACTTTGAAAGTGCGCAATTGCCGCTCACAGAGGTGATGGGGGTCGCTTCAGAAATTGCCAATCAATCGACCGGCGAAGTTCAGCAAGAAGCGGAAAAACTATTTTCCGATGCGGCAATCCGATTGATCAGCCGAATCCACGAAGCGTTGCAGACATTCGAATCTCGCGGTGCGACGCAATTGCCGGAGAGTCAGAGTAACAAGATCCAAGGCAGCTTGGCCCAACTGGCGCCGGGACGTACGACCGACGAGCAATCGATCTCGGAGGCTTTAAAGTCATGGAGTGAAAACGAATCCTCGGCACGCCGCGATGCTTACAACGAATTTCTGTCACTGTATCACGCTGCTAACGTGCGATTCGATTTGTTGATCGGCAAACCCGCTTCGCAGGAATATGTCGTTGGTCTTCGTGAAGCCCTCGATCAACGCCCCCAGGATTTTTCTACCATCGCCGCAATCGACCTGACGTTGGCATCCCTGTTGCCAGTCATTGGGACGACACCGGAATCGGATTTCAGAACGTGGAACGCCCAACAGTGGTTAGACGATGCTCGCTTGAACGATCTGATTCGCGCCGAGAACAGTGTCCGCCAATTCGGACCGAGTAGTGTTTATGCGCGGCGCTGGTCTGAAATTCGCGAAGCGTTTACGGTCGCGGTCGCACCGGCGATCACTGCCGACGGTGGCGTGTCGATGTCGGACCAAACGAAACAAAAGGTTTTGTCAGGCTTTCCGGATCTTCAAGTTGAAAAGCAGTTCGCCGAATTGCGTTCCGGCGTCGAGAAACTGGATTGGAACAACGTCGATCGCTTGCTAGGCGAATTGCGAGATAAAAAGCCGCTGGACAAAGGCCAAACGGTCTTGTTGACCGCGGTCGACGCGTTGGCGACAAATCGTGACAAACCGAACGGGCTGGAACTGGCGCTCAAACTGATCAACGATGCGAGTGTGACACCGCTGGAACTGCGTGAGCTTCGCACCCAATCGTTGTTTTCCAGTTTCATGCGATTTATCGGTCAGCGAACATTGGACCGAGAATCGATGGCCACCGATGCGCTGCACGAACAAATGCGATTCGCCCGTTGGCTGGAAAGGGAACTTGATGCAGCCATCCCGGCTGAATTCTTGGCCGCCGCGGCGCTGACACTGTTACAACAAAGCCCCGAAACTTTGGCCAGTCCAGACGTTGAGCGTGAATTAGATCTCAAACGCTGGCTGGCGGTGCTTGAACAATCCCCCAACACTGCCTCACTTGCGGCCGCCATCCGATTGGAGCGCATGATTGCCGGCGGGCCACAGGATCAAAACGACCTGGACGATGCGATCAACTTGCTTCAATCCTCCGACCCAAAGTATCTGGGATTGGTGTCCGGTGAATATGTCAACTATTTGTCGGCTTGCGGAGCGGGTTTGAAAAACGCGGACCTGTCCGAAAGTGCCCGCAAAATGGAGGCCTCGGCGAGACAGTCCGTCAAGTCGTTAGGCGACGCCAGATTGGCCCGCGGTTGTGATTTGCTTGTGAACCATGCCGTCATCGTTTCCGGAATCGCCGACGACGAATTGGTTTCGCTGCGATATTCACCTGGATCAACGACCGCATCGAAGATCACGCTTGCGAAATCCTACTTGGCGTTGGCCGAGTTTTGGATGCAGCACACCGATTCAGGATCATCCCCCAGCCTTTCCAGCGAGTTGTTGATCCAATCCGCCGCTACCGGCGGGTCAAGAATTGCCGAAGTCAGCGTACCCTCTCAGATCTATGAAAGTCTCGCCAACCCGAAGACGACTGTTCAGATTCCGTCTCAGGTGTTGAAGGCTGTGCATGCCATCGGCGCGGCGAAGCTTATTGAACAAAAAAATGGTCCATCGGTCTCCGATCAGCAACGTAGCGATGTCGTCATGCGGTTGGTGATTCGACCGGCATTTGTTTTGATTCAGCGTTTCGGAGAACAGCGATTTGGTCCTCAGACCGGCGATTCCAATCAAAAAGAAACCCTTTTGAAGACTGTCGTGTTACCGACTGTCGGCGAAGCCGTTGTGAACTCGCTGCGTTTCGAAGATGGCGAACTGCTGCCGCTGGGATTGAAGGCCGAGGCGAAATCATACCTGCCGGAACTCACAAAGTTTTGTCAACTCGCCACATCCGTTTTGACTGACCCGATGGCAATGCCGTTGTTTGAAAGTCCGGACTTGTATCGTCGGCAATGCATCGCAATCGCAGCGATCGCGTCGACCGACCAATCGCTTTCGGCAAGCCAAAAACAGCAGCTGTTGATGCGTATCGCCGAATGTGCAATTGCGATCCACAGCCTTAGCGGCGACGAAGTCAATCGCATTGCTGACAAGACACTGCGTTTCGGTGCCGGTTTAGAGACCGTTGACTACCTACGCAGTGACGCCCACGAAAGAACGGCCCGAACGCTTAGCAAAAGGTTGGAAAAGGCGGCGGAGTTGGAGAAAGCAATCTCGTCCGCCGAGTCCGCGTTGGCGGCATTCGAGAAGCAGTCAGACTTGCCGGAGATCGGACAGAAACAACGCTACGAAGTGCTTGCGAAATGCGCCGATCTGGGTGTTCAACTGGCATTCTTGCGAAATCGAATCGATGACAAATTGAAGCTGTTAAAACCAGCGTTACAACGTGCCGATCGAGCGATCCAAGTCTACGTCGACGCCTGGGGCGATCAGGTTAATTTCCCCATCGTGTCGACCTATTTGGCGAAAGGGAATGCGTGTGAAGACATCGCGCACTACTGCTCCATCGGGGACGACCCGGATACGGTCAAGCAGCGTGACGAACACTTCGAACTTGCGATCAATGCGTTCAGCGAAGCCCGAAACCGTAATCTTGAAGATTATAAAACTCGTTTCTCACTTGCGCGATGTCAATATCGTTATGCATTGGTTCTGGATGGGGCCGAAAAAGATCGCCAACTTGCCGCTGCCACCGCGTCACTTGGGGACACTCCAACGCAAGCGGATGCAGACGGTGCGGATCAATACCAAACAGCGACGATGGCGGAATGGTTTCTATGGAAAATCATCGTTGAATCCGAACAGAAGAATTTAAACGAAGCAATCACATTGGCAAAATTCGCGTTCCAATTTGTGCGTAACGAACAGGTTCCGATTGACCTTCGGAACGTGCTGTCGAAAGAATGCGGCGTTGTCTACGGAAAGAATAAGCAGTGGGACGAGGCTGCAGAATGTTTGATGTACTTGGAAGGCAACGGTCCCGCGGTCGAAGTCATTCGGCGGATGGGTACCGTATCGGACATTGCGTTCCGGCAGCTTTCGTCGGACGGCGAACTGTTTACGAAGATGCTGAAGGTCCTGAACGGTTTGGAAAAGTTGCATACGCTTGAAGACGACAGCGACGCGACCTACGCACTCGCGAAAATCGCAACACGGTGCATGCGTGAACAGGTTGTTGGATTAAGCGCTGGGCGAAGCGCTCGTTCGACAAACACAAAGGTCGCTGACCTGTCCCGCGGCGTTCGATCATTTGTTGATCAATTGAATCCAGATTCAGGCGGCGAATCGATTGAGCTTGCCAAAGTCTTTCAGCAGGGCGACGTCGCGGCACAGAACCTGGACGCAAAGGGACTGTTTCGCTTTGCCTGTGAGTTAAGCGTTCTGATGAGCACCCACACCGAAACAGCGAGTTATATCGAAAGTAACTGCTGTCTGATCGTATTTCATTCGCTTGCTTACTGGGGCACTCAAACCGCCAAATTGGACGACGATGCAAAACGCGCGGCACAATTGGAAGCCAGCAACGTCTTGACCAAAGAACGTCGAGACGCGGTTCTGGACTGTCTGGATCAATTCAAAAAGGTTGCCGAAGACGCAAAGGACAGCAAACTGGTCAGTTTGACCGATAGTGCAATAGGTATGATCAACGACCTGAAGAATGCCGAACCAAAGCAATAGCGATCTGCCGGCACATCGCCCTGGTCCGTTGCAGCTAGGTTTTCAAGTAGCGGAACTCGTCAAGAGTTTCGGCCGCACTTGATAATCCTCGAAAGTCTTGACGATTTCCGCTACGGCTCCAACCCTAAAATCGAATTGGAACGAAGCACTAACGGGACATCTGGAAGATACCGGCGTCCTTCTTGCCACCAAAGGTTGCGTTAAAGTGGTTTGCGGTCACCGTAGCCGTCATTCTGTATTCTCCCAACAAAGGGAGCCGCGTCGTACTTTTGTAGCAGTCGCATGTCCCCGGCACGCGTTCCAGTTTTGCGGGATAGACGAACGGAACCACCTTGGCGAATCGGCCGGCAAACAACGCTCGATAGGTGTCGGAGTCGACGGGACGAATTCGCGCGCGCAGCGGTCCATGATGACCGGTTGAGCTGGAAGTCCAAGTACCGACCCAGCGGCCGGCGGGGCTGGCGGCTTCAAGCGTCAACGAGGGCAGGCCGAGGCAAAGGAGCAGCAAGAAAACCGATCGTACGAACATATCTGGCCTTTTTTAACGTTGTTGCGGGTGATTTCGGGAATCCATTCGAACCGGCGAAAGTGTCGCCGAAAGATCGATCCAGGATAATCACCGAATGGATCGTCACAGAAAAAAAGCGTACAGCCGAAAGATGTCAGGAGCGAATGCCAACGTACTCGCGCTTTGTCCCAGCTCAATTTTACAGTAGTGGAACTCGTCAAGAGTTTCGTGGTGGAGTCAGGAATCGCCGAAGGTCTTGACGAGTTCCGCTACCATCGGAACCGTAATTCACTAGGAACAACGCACTCCACCGACCCTTTATTTTTTCATTTCCGTGTCGGGCACTTACCAGAAACGGCGGTTGCTAGGTTGAGGGGGCATTCGAAATGCGGTATTTGCCGGACTTTTTGAGTGCTCTGAGCGGACAATGATGTGTTGTTTGCACCATGATTTGAAAAAAATGTCAGCAGGACTCGGTAGTAGACGATGAGCGTTCGCCAGAAAAAACTTCCGATCGCTGCACTGGAACGGATTGATGATCGGTGCGCCGAGTTTGAAAAACAATGGCAATCCGGCCAGCCACCGACCATCGAATCGGTGCTGGCGGAGGATGTAACTGGCGACGAACGAGATCTCCTGCTGGCCGAGCTGGTCGTATTGGAAATCGACTATCGGCGTCGTCGCGGCGCCCGCCCAACCAAGCAAGAGTATCTCGATCGGTTTCCCGAAGATGCCGACGCGATCCAAGACGCGCTGAACGAAGACCACAAGCGGTCCGCTCCGTTCGTGCCGCCGACCGTTGGCCGCTTGGCCGAACTTTTTCCCGCGCTGGAGATCATCGAACTTCTCGGAGCGGGAGGGATGGGAGCGGTCTACAAGGCGCGCCAGCAGGGGCTTGATCGCATGGTCGCCTTGAAGATCCTTCCGGAAGAGTTCTCACATGACGTCAAATTTACACTGCGCTTTACCCGCGAAGCCCGCACGCTGGCGAAGCTGAACCACCCCAATATCGTCTCGCTTTTCGAGTTTGGAAAAGTGGAGGACACGTATTACTTTCTGATGGAGTTTGTCGACGGGCCAACGCTTCGCGACGTCGTCAGCGCCGGAAAATTGACTCCGGAGCACGCGCTGTCGATCGTGCCGCACCTTTGCGACGCGCTTCAATTTGCACACGACAAGGGGGTTATTCATCGCGACATCAAGCCGGAAAACATTCTGAT
>JAGQPO010000227.1 GCA_020426665.1 Planctomycetales bacterium | reverse complement strand
AGTTTTGTGGTGGAGTCAGGAATCAACAAAAGTCTTGACGACTTCCGCTGCGGTCTCAGTCCCAAGATCAAAAGTTGACGACGCACCAGGCAGCTTGTTGCGACTTGAGGAAAAATCGGATTCCTCTGGCAGAAAGTGCGTTTTGTTGTTTAGAAGTGACTTCACCTGTTTTCAAGCATCATTCAAGGCTGTGATCTCGCCATTAAACTGACCGGATTTATCGGGTCAGGGCACTCGGCGACGGATGCGACGGTTAGTCCGGATGAATGCTTGCAAGCGGAACAACTCATCTAAACATGGCATCAGCGGCGATACGACATCCTAGACCGAATCGTCCATTCGGTTGTTCGACGCACGCGTTAGGAAGTAATCGGGATGCAACGACGTCATTTTTTTGCCCTGCTGGGATCGCTGGCTGCAACTTCTGCGGCCGAACAAGCACTCGCCAAGCCACCGCACTTGGTCGAACCGGTTCACCGAGTTGCCAACGCGGCGAGTTTGGCCCCCACTCCGCCGGCGCATCTTTCGCCGTTGGATGATGCGATTCATCGTGCCCGCCGCAGTTTGGCGGAATGTAAAACGACGATTGATGATTACACCGCGCTGTTGATTAAGCGCGAACGGATCGGCGATACGCTGGGGCCTCATGAATACATGACGGCAAAAATCCGTTGTCGTAAAATCCAGGATGGTCGGGTCGTCCAGCCGTTGAGCGTTTACCTGAGTTTCGTCAAACCCGCGACGGTCAAAGGACGCGAAGTGTTGTACGTCGAGGGCCAGAACAACGGTAATCTGATTGCACATGAAGGTGGCTTCAAAGGCCGCTTCTTACCGACGGTAAACTTGCCTCCGACCGGCACGTTGGCGATGCGAGGTCAACGTTATCCGATGACCGAAATCGGGCTCGAAAACCTGTTGGTCAAATTGATCGAGCGCGGCGAGCAGGCAAAGCAGCTGCCTGACGTGCAAGCCGAATTGCGGTCGGGCGTCAAGGTTAACGATCGGCCCTGTATGTTGCTGACCGTGACCCAGCCGACGAAACGCCCGGAATTACTGTTTTACCAGGCCAAGGTTTACATGGATGAAGAGCTGAACGTGCCGATTCGGTATGTCGCTTATGATTGGCCAAAACCGAATCAGCAAAAGCTGGACGTGATCGAAGAGTACAACTACTTGAATTTGAAGTTGAACGTCGGGCTGACCGACGCAGACTTTGACCCCAACAATTCAAGTTACAACTTCTATTGATCCGCCAATGTTTTGTCCTGATTAAATATTAGGGTTAACCGCGAGTTGTACGACGGACTTCCAGTCCGTCGAAATCGACACTCATCGACAGACTGGAAGTCCGTCGTACCCTAAAAACAAGAATGGACGCACCACTAGCCCAGAACCGGCGGGACGCGAAAGCATTCGTCGTCCGCCGCGGGGGCGCCTGAGAGCGCTGATTCTCGGTCCAATCCTGGCGTGACCGTATCGGCGCGCCAGCGATTGTCGACGTCCAACGCGGTTGTCATCGGTTCGACGTCCGTCGTGTCTAACTCGGACAGCTTTGCGACGAACCCGAGGATGCTTTCCAGTTGCGGTCCGAGGTGCTCGACCTCCTGGTCGGAGATTTCAAGCCTCGCTAATAATGCGAGTTTGCGGACGTCATCTGCCGTAAGTGCCATGTCTGACTCGCGGCGTTATTTGGCGCTGCTGACATCAAACGGTTTGACTTTGACCGTCTTTCGAATGGCTCCGCTGCGGATGCATTGGACGCATACTCGCATCGATTTATTTTCGCCCGCAGGGGTGGTTACATGAACGCGCTGTAGGTTGGGCACAAATTTGCGACGGGTGATTCCGGTGACTTTTGTACCGACACCACCCAGGTATTTGGCTTTACCGCGAGTCTCGATGCGGTTTCCCATTTGCACCTTCTTTCCGCAAACTTCACATTGTCGTGCCATGGCACCATTCTCCCCGTCGTAATGATCGGGGGCTCCTCAGCCGGTTTGTTCGTTGATTCGTAGATTCGTTGTACTGACGTGCTGTACAGACGTAATTCATCGCATTTCTTAACGACGCATTCTGTACAGACGCACTGATTCTTCGACGCCGGTGACTCCTGGGCAGGAACGTACTGCCCACATCTGGCGGGGCAAAGACGTTCATGAAATAGCCGGAAAAGCGGCGAAGGGCCCAAGACTATACAAAGCTGGCGGATTTGGCGGAAGAAGTAATTCCGAACCAATCTTTCTTGAGCGGAAAGTCAAAGAATCCTCAAGTTCTGGGGTGAGATGGCCGAAAACTCACCCTAATCCTCCTTCCCTGACGTATTCGTGCGTCGATTTTGGTCCTTCCCTCCCGAGTTTTCCGACCATGTTCGCCACCCGTAAAGAAATCAATGGCGTGAAAAAGTTTTGCTCTCAGTCCGCCCGATCCGGACTGTGGCGCTGGGGGGGCAGCTGTTTAGCCATCGGAATGTTGGTTCTGTCGACTGGTTGTTCATCGTTCAAAATGCCGTCGGCGCGCGGTTTGGATCTGATGTCGCCTTCACCGAGTCTGCTGTTCACCGGAACGTCCAAACATTCGTCGCCCTACGAAATGGCTGACGGGACGGTACCCGCCGACGCGATGTCCGCGGACGGGTCGATGACGATGGAGGCGTACCAGAAAATTCGCGAAGCAAAGGCTCAAAATGCCGTCGTTTTACAAGTCGCGGGTGATTCGCAGCCGGTCCGGTTATTGCCGCTTCCGGCGGGAGAAAAAAGCGTTTTTGTCAGTGAACTGTTATCCCAGACCGGCGTGCTGAAAAAGCTGGGGAAGGTCGAAGCAACCCTTTACCGACCTGCTCCGGAGTCGATCACGGGCGTCAGAATGGACATCAAATTCGACGATAGCGGGAAAATCGATCCGGCAAGTGACTACGGGCTCCGCCCCGGCGATCGCGTCCAAGTCCGCAAACAAAGCACGTCGGCCATTCAGAGCTTTGTGAAAATGGCAATGCGCCGCTAAGGTTTTGTTCCCACTCGTTTTTTTCGGTAGCGGAACTCGTCAAGAGTTTCGTGGTGGAGTCAGGAATCGCCGAAAGTCTCGACACTTCCGCTACGGCCTGAATCCTAATTCTTGGTAGTGACACAGCGACCTGTTGAACTGCAAACCGCTGGGATAAAATGCGTTACCATCACTGATGTTCTGCGTTTGATTCCGTCTTTCACGCGTCACACGATCGTGGCGCTGGCGAGCTGTTCATGTCCGAGATCGTTCATTGCCCAAAGTGCCACTCCGCAGTGTCGGTCGAACGTGCCCAGTCGGGCACGCGAGTGCAGTGCCCAAGTTGCCTGAAGGAATTCCTCGCCCCGTCTGTGCTTGGCGGCGCTGGTGGGAACAGTGATGACGACGACTGGTTGACTCTGGAAGAGGTTCCACCGGCAAAGCCGACCTTGGTGGAATCGCCGTTCATCGAAGCGGCGCTGGCCGAGGAAGTGTTGCCAGCCGATTCGACCGACGGTGTCCAGTCAAATGACCTGCTGCAAGAAGATCCGTTTGTCGATCTTCCCGCCGCATCATCCGATCCCACCGATTTGTTTGCCGATCTTCCCGAGATCGATGGCGCAGCCGCGTTGCAATCAGCAGCTTCGACGGCAGCGGGCGGCGCTCCGGGGCCGCCCGCTGCTCCGTCGGCGCAAACCATCGGAGCCGATGAGTCGTTTCGCGTGACTTGCCCCGTTTGTGGCTCCATCATGTACGCCAAGGCGAAACAGACCGGTTCAATCATCAAGTGCAGCGACTGTTACAGCGAAGTTCGCGTTCCCAAGCCGCCCAAGAAAAAAACACAAGTCCAGAAAGACGAGAATGCCGAGACATTCACGTTTTCGGATTCTGGCAGCGAGGATCGTCGCGCCGATCCGTTCCAAAAGAGCGCCGCAGAGTTGTTGCGCGAAGCCGAAGATGATGAATCGGAAAAACACGTCTCGACACCCTATGAGGGCGACATCCCCAGCACTCTGGGATGGTTCAAATCGATCTTTGGGATCTTTCTTGATCCGGGAGTTGTGATTCATTTCATCGGATTGTCCGTGTTGCTGGGCGTTCCGGCCGCGGTGACGGTCGCGTTTCCGGTGCTCGCACTTGGCGCTGTTCCGCTCGCTTTGCTGGGGATCGTCCTTTCGGTCGCCTGCGGGTTTGCGATTCTGTTTGGTGTTGCGAACGAATACGAACGCATCGAAGAATGGCCGACGATTGACCCGACGGGCTGGTTCGATTCAATGTGGTTGGTCGTTGTGGCGACGGCGATTGCCGTTGGCCCGGCATACGCCGTGTCGACCATCTTTGGGGCGCCACCGGTATTGAAGATTGGGCTGATCATGTTTTGCGTGTACGTTGCTTTTCCAATCATCTTGTTGTCAATGTTGGACGAGCAGAGTGTCACGACTCCGTTCTCGGTGGATGTCGGCAAAAGCATCACACGATGCCAAGAAGACTGGGGCGCGTTCTATTTTACGTCCGGCGCGATGTTCGCCTCGTTGTATGTTTATTTCATGATGAGCTACTACACGCCGACCAGCATTGGGATCGGCGTCGTGATTTCCGTTGCGGTTGTCTTCCTTTATTTCGCAATGATCGGAAGACTGGCGTTGGCGATCGGAAAGGTCGTCGATCTGACCGCGCTCAATGGCAGTGACGAAGAAGACGAATGATCGCGGCCCGCTTAGTCGCTGATCGCTCCGCGATCAACGCGTTTTAATCGCGCTGCGATCGTCGATCGGCGACAATTTACGCATCGCTGCCGTAGGGCCGTGTGCTGATCACGCCTTCGCTGGGGCTGGACGCGGTCCCATAGAGTCGCTTGGGGATTCGACCGGCCAGGTACGCATGGCGTCCGGCAATGGCGGCGTGTTTCATCGCCTTGGCCATCCCAATCGGGTCTCGGGCGTGTGCGATTGCGGTGTTCAGCAACACGGCGTCACCGCCGATCTCGAACGCCTGGCTGACATCACTGGCGGTGCCGACACCGGCGTCGATGATGACCGGGTAATCGGGATCATCCTCTTTCAGGTATTCCAGGATGATCCGCAAATTGTTGGGATTCAGCAGCCCTTGGCCGCTGCCGATCGGGCTGCCCGCCGGCATCACGCTGGCGGCGCCGGCGGCTTTCAAACGCCGCGCGGTGATCGGGCAATCGCTGGTGTAGCACAGCACTTGGAATCCATCAGCGGCAAGTTCACGACATGCAGTAACGGTTTCGACGGGGTCAGGCAGCAGCGTCTTGCTGTCACCAAGTACTTCCAGTTTGACCCAATCCGCACCCGGGTTGCCGAGTGTTTTCAGGATTTCTCGCCCCAGTTTTGCGGCGCGAATCGCGTCGACCGCGGTGTAGCATCCCGCGGTATTGGGCAACAGCGTGAAACGATCCAGATCAATGAAGTCCAGGATGTTTTTGCCGCCCCGCTCATAAAGTCGCTCGCGGCGAACCGCAACGGTCACACAGTCGCTGCCCGAAGCGTCCAGGGCATCACGCATCTGCTCCATCGTGTCGTAACGCCCGGTACCGACAATCAATCGGCTGCACAGCGTGTGACCGCCGACGACGATCGGGGAGTCTTCGGCAGGGGACGTGATGTCGGATTGGGAGACGATGGACAATGGAAACGGCTGGTGTTGGTTCGGATGGAAATGAAATCGGCGATCGTGTGATTCTCGATCGGATCAACCGCCGCCGACTAACGTGACGACTTCAACATCATCCCCGGCGCGGACGATGGTCTCACCGTACGATTCTCGCGGCACCACGTCCGCATTGACCTCGACCGCCAAATAATTTGGCGGAACATCGACGGTGTCCAACAATTGCTCGACACTCATTTCAGATTCAATGTTGACGTTTTCGCCGTTCACGGTGATCGAAATCATTTCAAGCCTTGCCAGCTGTGGTGGTCAATCGTTGGCGTCGTCAAAGGCCGAATCAAACGCGCGCGTGCTGGGGGAGAAATCCAGTTTTTTGGTGAACTGGCATGCTTCGGCGGCACCAAATTCACGTTCCATTCCGCTGTCTTCCCATTCGATCGAAAGCGGGCCGCTGTATCCGATGTCGTTCAGCGCGCGAATGATTTCTTCGAAATTCACGCCGCCACGACCGGGGCTGCGGAAATCCCATCCTCGCCTCGCGTCGCCAAAATTCAAGTGGCTGCAATTGATTCCACTGGAGCCGTCCAGTGTGACGATCGCGTCTTTGATGTGGACGTGGTAAATCCGGTCCGGGAAACGACGCAGAAACTTCACCGGATCGACTCCCTGCCAAATCAAGTGACTGGGATCAAAATTGAACCCGAATTCAGGTCGGTGATCCAGGACTTCCAACGCACGCTCGGCGGTATAGATATCGAACGCGATTTCCGTCGGGTGTACTTCCAGAGCAAATCGGACGCCGCATTCGCCGAACACATCCATGATCGGATTGAATCGTTCGGCCAACAAATCAAAACCGGCGTCGATCATGCTCGGTGGCACAGGGGGAAAGGAATACAGCAGGTGCCAGATGCTGCTGCCGGTGAACCCGTTGACGACTTCGACGCCAAATTTCTGGGCCGCACGGGCGGTGTTTTTCAATTCTTCGATGGCCCGATGATTCACGCCTTCCGGGTCGCCATCGCCCCAAACGTAGTCCGGCAAAATCGCTTGATGTCGCTGGTCAATCCGATCCAAGATCGCCTGGCCGACCAGGTGCGCACTGATCGCGTGGCACTGCAGTCCCGCTTCGTCGAGTGCCTGACGTTTATTGTCGCAGTAATCATCCTGGGCGTTGGCTTTGTCGACTTCAAAATGGTCGCCCCAACAGGCGAGTTCCACCCCGTCGTAACCAAAGGATTTGGCTTTGACGAGAATATCTTCGATGGAGAGGTCGGCCCATTGGCCGGTGA
>JAGQPO010000226.1 GCA_020426665.1 Planctomycetales bacterium | reverse complement strand
CGGCTTTATTACCAGTTACCGGCGACTACTTGAATCGATTGGTCCCCAAGACGCCGAACAGGTTTTCTACCACGGCCTGATCTCCGGAATCGATCACGCTGATTTGTTGGAGGCCCGCGCGCCAAAACCCACGCTGCATGTCACCACGACGCGAGACTTTTTCAGCATTCAAGGTGCCAGAGAAACTGAACGGGAGGTCAAGCGCGCGTTTGCAGAATTAGGCAGTCCAGAGAACTACCGGAAAGTGGAAGACGACTATGAACATGGATTCACGCGAAAGAACAATGAGGCGACCTACAGCTTCTTCCAGCAACACTTGGACCTGCCCGGTGATCCGACGGAACACTCTTATCCCTACCTCACGAAAGAAGAGCTAACCGTTACCGAAACAGGACAGATCTCCACGTCGATGCAATGCGAAACAGCGTTTTCCATCAACAAGCGAGAGGCAAAGCCGATGCTGAAGTCATTGGCTCTTTCGCGAAGTTCGCTTGAGACTCACGTTCCCAAGATTTTGAACCAGGCGCAACGCCTGTCCGGATTTCGATCATCGTCTTCCATGCATGCCGAGCCATTCTTTCGTGGACAGTATCAGCGATCTGGATACAGGGTGGAAAAATGGGGGCTCCAAGGTGAAGGCAACTACATTCTGCCCACTTTGGTGTTCGTACCGGACGGCCCTGGTCCGTTTCCAGCCATTATCTTTGCCCACTCGGAGGGCAAACAAGTCGAGGCAAAGGTGGGCGGCCAGTTGGAGAGGCTGGTCAAACAGGGTTTTGTGGTTGCCGCAGTTGATCTGCTGGGATTTGGCGAAACCAAATTTTATCGTGCTAACGGTCACGCCGATGTTCAACCTTTCTACAATGCCCAGCTGGCCGGTCGTAGCGTGGTGGGGATCAATGCCGGCGATACACTTCAGGTTTTTGAGTATCTCAGTCAGCGAAATGATGTGCGGGGAGAACAGGTCGGCGCCATCGCGGTTGGAGCGACCGGACCTGCCGTATTGCACGCGGCTGCTTTCGAAAAGCGGATCGAATGGGTCGTGCTGCACGAATCGCTGAGTTCTTACGAGTCCATCGTGCAAAACGAGTTTTACAAAGTCAACGCCAACGCATTGGTAGCAGGTGCCCTGACGGCCTACGATCTGCCGGATCTTGTCGCCAGCCTTGCACCGCGCAAATGCGTGATTTCGAATCCAAGAAACCATCTCGATGAACCGGCAGATCGCTCGGTGATTAAGGAAACCCTTGAGGTAGCTTTAGATTCATATTCGGCCGCGCAATCGGAAGGCAAGCTCCTGGTTGCCCGCGGGGATCAATCGTTAACCGACTTGGCAAGCTGGTGTGCGAAGCGCGAGGGTGAATAACTCGTTTCACCAATCACACCTGCCGGGAAGAACACACTCACTCCTTGCTGCCCCGTAAATCATAATCTGCCATGTCGCGAACACTTGTCTGGATGTTGCATTGTCTCTGGTGTGTTGCTGTACCGAATGTGGTGCTCGCCGTCACCCCGCCCAACATCGTAGTCATCCTGGCCGATGACCTGGGCTGCTGTGACATGGCCTTGTACGATGGCTGGGTTAAGACACCGCGCATCGAACAGATGGCCGAAGAGGGGATTGTATTCACGGACTTCCATACCAACTCTTCGGTCTGCAGCCCGACCCGTGCTGCATTCTTGACCGGCCGTTATCAACAGCGCGTCGGCATTGTTGACGTGATCGTCGGGAGCCGGGAGCCTGAAAGCGGGATACTGCCGTCGATCCCAACTCTCCCGCGCGTGTTCAAAGACGGCGGTTACGCGACCGCACTGTTCGGCAAATGGCACTGCGGCTATCAGGACCAGTACAACCCGATCCACCACGGCTTCGACGAATTCGTCGGCTTCCTCAATGGAGCGACGGACTACCATAATCACGGGGATTGGCGTGTCGGCCTGGAAAGACAAAATCTGCCCGGTTATTCGACACGCATCATCACGGATCGCAGCATCGACTTTATGAAACGCAACAAGAACCATCCGTTCTTCCTGTACGTTTCGCACGCTGCGGTGCACAACCCCTACCAGACCATAGAAGACACGCCGAACAATCGCGTCACTGGCGAAAACCCCAACCAGATCAACGACAAGAATCGCGGCAAGTACAAGAGGATGCTGCAGGACCTGGACACAAGTGTCGGCCAGATCCTCGACACACTTCATGAACTCGATTTGGCGGAGAACACTTTTGTCTTGTTCTTCTCGGACAACGGGGCTGTGGGAATGAGTCCAAAAGAGTTTCGCAGGTTCCGTGGCGGAAAATTTAGCCACTATGAGGGTGGGCACCGCGTGCCGGCCATTGCGTGGTGGCCGGGCAAGATCAAAGCGGGGGGCCGGTCCGATAACTTGATCGTCGGCTTCGACTTGTTCCCAACACTCACCGACATCGCCGGGCTCTCAAGAGCGAACCCGCAAAACCTTGACGGGGTAAGTTTCAAGAAGCACCTACTCGAGCAGGCGGACTTTCCGGACAGAGACATCTTTTTCGGATACGAACCCAAGCTTGGGACGGCGATGCGGCGCGGCAATTGGAAAATGATCGTCAAGGAAGACATGGTTCAACTGTTCGACCTTCAACTCGATCCTGAAGAAATCACCAATGTGGCAGACCGGCATCCGGAAGTAACCCGATCCATGCAACAGGCAATTGATCGGTTCAAAACAAATGTCACACCCGGGTCGTAGTGAACCCCAATGTAATGGGATTGCTGACAGGTTCATCCAACAACCGACTCTGGCTGACCTGAGTCATGAAATAGTCGACATTCACACCATCATTCGTCGTTCCCTGTTTGGTCATCGGCGCACGACTATCAAGAGTCGGTTCAAGATGATTCGTTTAGGCCTTCGGAAAACCTCCGTGCCAAACGAACATCATGTTCAAATTGAAGCCGCGGCCGAACGTTGCCGTAGCGACATCCATAGAAACTCCATCCTTGATGAAGTTCACGATTACCTGATGTCAAGTTTTCCTGGTTCGATTTGGAACTTGATGCTGCCACCCAGTTCCGGGTGGTCAAAGATCACCACGACGCGATCGCCATTGCTAGTGCCACCGTCTTTAACCACTTCAGCAACCCATCCATTGACTGTTACCAGTGAATCGAAAACGATCTCTCCGCTATCGGCGTAAGATCGCACAGTCACTGACCCAGCGTGCAGCCCTGTCTGGTCAGCACGATCATAAACCTGATTGGTGATCAGCGAATAGGAACCAGATGGGGTTGCAGGGTCTTTTGCGGAGGCCGACGGCATCAGGGACGTACTCAATAATCCTGCCAGCACTAATGCCACTGAAAACTTCGCTGAAAACTTCGTTGAAAACTGCTCGTAACCCATAACATGGTTCCATCGGGATCGATTGGGAAGATACATCAAGGACACTTGCCTTGCCTCTCATGACAGAAGTCATTTTTCTGGAGGGCGTCCGCCAGTGAATTTGGGTTTTCCGATATTTTTTCATTCGACGGGTTTCTGGGCGTTTTGACGCTCCCGCATCATCAACTGAGGTAGTTTTTTGCGTCGCGACTCCCTGGATGCAGTGATTCCATTGTCCGTGGCTTTACGATGTTCATTCCACAACGTCGGTCTCTTCGTTGTCGCGCGCGAACAGAGCGATGGTTTTAGTGGACGGAGCAACAATTCGTTCCAGATTGCGGGTTTCGATCAGATGCGGAAACGTACTCGGTTGAAATGCCTTCAACTGAGAGACCGCAATGTCTTGACAGTCGACGACGTCCAACATCGGCCGTTCTCCGAGTTTTCGGACGTTGCCGTACATGCAGTGAATTCGAACGTCACGACAGGATTCGATTCTTGACGGGGTGTTCGGATCGCCGCCGCGGTTTAGGGTTCCCGCCTCAACTTTGAAATAGAAGATCCGCAGATGGCGGCAGTTCTCGAACAACGATTGAGGATTCGTCCCGACACGTTCGACGTTGAACGCGTACAGCGACACCGGACTGTGAATATCTTTGACGACGCTCTGTTGGCCGATGGAACGAACTCCGTAGAACCGGCCGCCACCGTGTCCCGAAAGAGACTGTGGAAAGCGACCAGCAAGCATCATGGTGCCCTGTCCGGATCGCCACTGCAGACTTCCATTGACTGCCAGGTGTGAGAATCCGGGTGCCGCATCAGCCGAATCGACAGTGGTGATGGTAAACGAAGCCTCCTGCGGGTCACGGCGTTGTCCCCGAGAGAATCGACGCCCCAAAGTCGAATGTGTGCTCGTCAACCCGAACAGGTGGGTGTTGGGCTGAAGTTGCAATTCACCCGAAATCAGAAAGGTGCCTCGAGGGACGAAAATCTGTTCCCCTGCGGCGATGGCTTTGCGAAATGCTTGGGTATCGTCCGTCATTCCATCGCCTTTCGCACCATAATCCGTGACGTTGATCACGGCGTCTGCATCGACGGCGGGAACCGGTCGATAGTGCCTGTTACGAAGATCGTCCACCGTGGGGGGGGCGTCGATGTTCTGGAATTGCTCGATGGTTTTCGTCGAGGTTGTGCCATTGATCAGATGAATTCCTTGTGGATTGGTTGACGAGAACAGCTTGATTCGCGTCCACCCTGTCGAGGAGAGTTTCGAACCGTAGGTTGCGACGGCATCGACGCCATTGACATAGCAATTCTCCATGTGGAAGTTCTCGGCCTTGCGAGTGTTGACCACGAGTCCGCTCTCGCTGGTCTCAATCCGACAGTCGACCAGATTGATACCTGCCATGGGCGAATGCCCAGTCAGATCGACCGCCACATTGCTTGCCGGTTTAAGCTGACACCCGACCAGCAACGTGGGAACTTGGGTCGATGTGTGGTAGCCGACGCAAGCGACCGTTTGGTCAATAAAGCGGCAACCGGTCAATAGTGGGAAACGACTCGCAGAATCCAACGTAATACCAAAACGACCGCCGATCGTTTGGATATTGTAAGTTCCACCACCTTGCCCGGGGCAGTCACTGAAGCCCGCAAAGGCTCCTTGCGCATAAACCGTGCAATCCAGTAGAGAAGACCCTTGCGACCCCGAAAACCGCAATCCGATCGCACCGGCGTGGCCTCGGATGTCAATATCAATCCCCTTTAGATAATGGTTAAACGCAATGTTCGGTTGCTCTTTTCCCCACTCTGGTTCCTGTTTTCCCGGAGCATCATCACGAGTTTGCGCCCAAATCTTAATCACGTACTTTGGACGATCGGGGTCATTGAAACCCTGCGCTTTATCGGAAAGCTTGATGACCGGCCGCCGACCTTTGCCCGAGCCAAATAGAACAATTCGATGAGAGCGGTCCCAGTAGTGTTGAGTCCTTCCATCGGTTGCGCGTGGTCGATCGAGTTTTTCGACTTGCTGCTCACAAGAGATGGTGTCAGAAATCAGAAAGGTGCCTTGCGGAAAGAAACACACCAGCGAGTTGTCACGTGCATCATTGACCGCCCGCTGAATCGCCTGGGTCGAATCCTGTACGCCCGTTGGGTCGGCTGAGTAGGGAGCCTTGGTGATGTCGAGTAAGCCCGATTTGTAAAGCGGATCATTTCGGTCGAAAGATTCAGGTAAATCTGCGAATCCGATGCTACAAAACAAAACTGCCCACACGGCGCCACCGAACATCCTGGCTCGTTGAACTTTCACCAACTTCATGGTTGATTCTCCAAAGTAGTTGCATCCGAAAGACGATTCTTCATTAGAAGATATTTTGTACAATGGGTGCATGGATCTCCGACCGATTCTCAGTGCCGTTCTTGACGAGTACGTGTTGCCACTTGGTGGTGATCACGGCGTGGCGCATTGGGCCAGAGTGCTTGAGAACGGACTGCGACTGGCGGAGGAGACGGGAGCAAACATCGAAGTCGTTTCGCTGTTTGCCGTTCTGCACGATTCTCGGCGAATCAACGAAGACACCGATCCAAAACATGGTCCACGTGCCGCCGAATTTGCCGCCAAATTACGCGGACGAGTCTTCGATCTGGACGACCACGAATTCCGGTTGCTGTATCGGGCGTGCGAGGGTCACACCTACCAGCGCGACCACCCCGACGTGACGATCCAAACCTGCTGGGACTCCGACCGGCTTGATTTGGGGAGAGTCGGGATCGAACCGCATCCCAGCCGACTCTGTACGGACGTTGCCAAACGACCTGAAACAATTAAATGGGCGGATGACCGTGCAGGTTCCGGCGTCGTTCCAGCGATTGTATTGGATCTTTGGGGAATCGATTTGGAGTCGGAACCGGCGTGGTGACGGATTTAGGTAAGATAAGCGTTTTGGCGTAAAAAGAATCGCTGATGGAGTTGAACCTATGGTCCGTATTTTCTTGATGATCACCACGTTGTTTGTCTCCCTTTTGGCGGGTTTCAGTGCTCATGCCGCCGATTGGCGGGCTGGTGTCGCGAAGGCGAAAATCACGCCAGACGAATACATGTTGATGGCCGGCTATGGCGGGCGGACTGATCCGGCCGACGGAAAGTTGACTGAGCTGTGGGCCAAGGCGCTGGTGATCGAAGACGCTTACGGTAGTCGTGGCGTCATCATTACGCTTGATCTGGTGGGAATCGATCGAGCCGTCTCCGGCAAGATTTGTAAGTCGTTGGAGTCAAATCTCGGTCTTGCGCGAAAGCAAATTTCGATTTGCACTTCGCACACGCACACCGGGCCTGCCGTCGGCATGAATCTGGCGCCGATGCACTACTTGTTGGCCAACTCCGAGCAACAGAAACAGATCGACGCGTACACGTCGTCTTTGCACGACAAGGTCGTCGATGTTGTCGGCCGAGCGATCGAGAATCTTCAACCGGCTGAATTGAGTTGGGGAAACGGGCACTGCACGTTCGCAGTAAATCGCCGCGAAAACAAACCCTACGAAAATGTGCCCCAGTGGCGAACCGAGGGGATTTTGAAGGGGCCGGTCGACCACGATGTTCCGGTGCTAGCCGTGCGTGATTCTGATGGCGACTTGATGTCCATTCTGTTTGGCTACGCCTGTCACGCGACGGTGCTCGGTGTTCAACAGTGGTCGGGCGACTATCCGGGGTATGCGCAGATCGAATTGGAGCAACGACATCCGGATTGTGTGGCCATGTTTTGGGCCGGATGTGGCGCCGATCAAAATCCGCTTCCTCGGAAGTCCGTACAGCTAGCCCAACACTACGGCCGGCAACTTGCCGGCGCGGTGGAGTCCGTCGTGTTGACATCCGCCATGACGGAAATCGAAGGCGGGCTACTGATGGAGTATCAAGAAATCGATCTGCCTCTTGACGAACTGCCTACGAAAGAACAATTGACTCAGGACGCCGAGTCGGCGAATCAGTTCGTCGCTTCCAGAGCCGGAATGTTAATCAAGCAGCTCGAATCCGGGCCTCTTGCCCAAACCTATCCGTACCCGGTTTCGACGTGGAAGCTCGGAAACGACATTCAGTTCGTTATCCTTGGCGGTGAAGTCGTTGTTGACTTTGCGATTCGTTTGAAAACTCAGCACCAAGGGGTTAAGACTTGGGTTGCCGGATACTCAAACGACGTCATGGCTTACATTCCATCAAGGCGCGTCCTACTGGAAGGTGGCTATGAAGGTGGCGGCGCGATGGTGTACTACGGCCTGCCGACCGAGTGGTCACCGCAAGTCGAGGAGGACATCGTCGGCGAAGTTCAACGCCAGTTGGCGACACTTGATTCTCGAACGCCCGTTGCGATTGGGGATCGGTTGCAGCTTTTTACGGACGACGAATTGATTGATTCGCTTGCGGGCGATGTCCGCAGAGAACTTTTGTTGCCGGAACCGAAAGAAGTTGTCTTTGTTGCCGATCAGCCATGGGAAGGTAACACCAGTGGATACTATGCGTTGTTTCAGGACGGCGATCTCTACCGCATGGTCTATCGCGGCTGGCAGCACGATCAAAAAATGAAAGCGACGCATCCGGAAATCACCTGTTACGCGGAAAGCAGTGACGGTATCCATTGGGTCAAACCCAATCTCGGACTGTTTGAATGGAACGGTTCCAAGGACAATAACATTGTTTGGATGGGACCCGGTTCTCATAACTTCACCGCGTTCCGTGACACCAACCCGGATTGCAGTCCCGAGGCCCGGTATAAAGCCTTGGCCGGAAGCGGAGGTAAAGGTGGGCTGAGTCCCGGACTGCTTGCTTTTCAATCAGCGGACTGCAAGGTTTGGAAGGTAGTGCGTGACGAGCCGGTGATTACCAATGGCGCATTTGATTCCCAGAATCTCGCGTTTTGGGATACCGATCGCAAAGAGTACCGGGCTTACTGGCGATACTTCGGAGACGGCGTCCGCGCCATACGAACGGCAACCTCCAAAGATTTCCTTCACTGGGAAAACGAAGCCGATTTGGCGTACCCCGAAGGGACGCCGGTCGAACATCTCTACACGAATGCGATCCAAAAGTATTTTCGCGCGCCACACTTATTCGTTGGCTTCCCGACCAGATTCGAACCAAAGAGTCAGCAGGTCGAACCGATTCTGATGACCAGTCGCGATGGCGTTCACTTCAACCGCTGGGCTGACCCAGTGATCCCGCGGACAGCACCGAAAGATCGAGACCACAACCGCAGCAATTACATGACCTGGGGAATGTTCCAACTGCCAGATCAGCCGAACGATATTTCGGTTTATGCGACAGAGAACTACTACGAATCGACGCCGGGGCGGTTGCGCCGATTCACCTATCGAGTCGACGGTTTTGTGGCTGTCAAGGCAGGCGATCAGGGCGGGGCGCTGACGACACGTCCTTTGATCACTGGGGCCAATCAGTTGGTGTTGAACTTCAAGACACGAGACGGCGGGTCGATCACCGTCGTCGCCCGCGATCGGTCGGGCAAAGTGATCGGCGTGTCGGAGGAGATGACGGGTGATTCGATTGAAGCACCGGTTCGTTGGAAGCAAAAGATCGATCCCGTTGCGTCAGTGATTCAATTGCAGTTCCAGATGAAGAACGTGGATTTGTATTCGTTTCAATTCAGGGAATAGCCGATTGTCGCCGAACACTCCGAGGTCGGCTTTTGCTGTGCAAATTGAAAGCAAACCGACCACGGTGTGTTCGGCGACACACTGGACGACCACAGTGTGTTCGGCGACAATTTGAGTCTCCGATCATGATTCGGTGATGGATTGCAAGATGCAGACAGATCACTTTCTTGTAACCACGACTCGTGCTTTCGGGGCAATCAATTGAATCAGCAACCGTCAGGGGCTACGCGCTTCCAGCTTTTCGATTCGTCGCAAGAATTCTCGTCAGGTGAGCACTCACGACCGCACTGGATGCAGGACGGGACGATCACTTTTATCACCATGCGGCTCGCCGATTCGATTCCCGAGGAAGTGATTTTGCGATGGGAACGAGAGCGATTGGAGTACCTGAGATCTCGGGGTATTGAAAGCGCCGACTGGCGTGATGGTCGACTTGAACTCACAGGAACGGAACGGTCCAAGTTTGACCGTCACTTTCATCGACTTCGGGAGGATGAACTGGACACATGTCGTGGTGCCTGTCAGCTCCGAGATGTGACTGCTGCAGAAACCGTCGCTGATTCGCTGCTGCACTTCGATGAAGACCGATACTTGATGGGTGACTTTATTGTGATGCCGAATCACGTTCACTTGCTAGCGGTATTCCCGACCGGCGATTTGATGCGAAAACAGTGTTATTCGTGGATGAAGTACACTGCGACTTTGATCAATCGATTCAACGGGGATCGGGGAACGCTTTGGCAAGAGGAACCGTTTGACCACTTGGTTCGATCAGAAGAGCAACTCACTTACCTTCGCAACTACATCGCCCAGAATCCAACAAAGGCTGGGCTCAAACCGGGTGAATACCACTATCGACAATCAACGCATCCTTTTTGATTGTCGCCGAACACTCCGTGGTCGGCTAAACCGGCCACGGAGTGTCCGGCGACAATTCATGCCTTTTCTGAAGATGACTGCCGCGGGCATCTTCGAGTGGAATTCAGTTGTAGCCGACGACACAGAACGTGCCTTAATCATCTTTCCATTGATCGTGGCATCTCGATCTTATCGAGCGCGGATAGTTTGATTCTGAGTAATTCGACCGACTGTTTTCCGCCCGCAAAAGCGACCAGCAGATGGCCATTGTGCTCGATGGCGTGCGGGTAATCCACATGTCGTCCGCCGACCAACCAGGCGAGTTTGTCAAAGACCAGGCCGTCTCCGCTGATGGCGATGGTCAACGGATCACGGGCGCGAGGGTTACTGTTGGAAATCAGAACATATCGACCGTCGGAAAGACGAAGGCCGAACAGTTTTGATGTGGCGTCGGGGAAATTCGTGCGGGCAGGTGTTGTCCAGGTGCGTCCCTGATCATCGGAGATCGAACGATAGAGAAACTTGCTGCCCCGATTGTCGCGAAACAAGGCGACGAGCCGGCCGTCGGGAAGCGTCCACCAGAGAGGTTCTTCGGCGCTCAATTTGTCGTTGGTGCCCAGCACGGGAAAGGATTTCCAATCGTCGATTGCCTTGATGCCACCGATCAGAAATTGGGCGCCCGTTTTTTTATAATCGTACGTGCGTCGGGACATCATCCAGTCGCCCGTGGCGATCTTCTTTGGCGGGAAATTGTTAATCGCATTGTCGGCGACCAGACCAGCGTCGTCCCATCCGGAACCGGTCCAGCGGAAAGCACGCAGCTGGAGACTGGGGCCGAAGAATCCGGCCGCCTCGTCGAGCGAACAGAGAGCCAGCAGTTCGCCACCACGCTGCCAAAATCCTCGGGCGATCCAGCGCATTCCCTTGTCAGACCGGGTGCCGAAGTGGGGTGAATCGGGTCCGGAATTTGGTGGCTCCGGAGTCAGGTAGCGAGGTTTGGACCAGGTGATACCGTCAGGGCTGTCGGCAAACTTGACCCGTTGTCCGACTCGATCTTCGACGCCGGGACCGTCGCTCCACATCACGAAGTAACGTCCGCTATGAAACGCCAGATAGTTGTGTTGGTTGACGCCTTTGTCGGCTCTTACATCACTGACCACAATGTGTTGGGACGGCACGCGAGGCAACTTACTGTAGTCAATCTGGTGAGGATCCGCCGGCAGCCAACTACCGGCGAGCATGAGAGTGTTGCCTGATTCTTGACGTGGCGGATCAGCAGCGTAAAGGACAACCATCGGCGTGATTGACAGGATGATGAAAATTGCAAAGCGGTCTGTCATGTAGACTCCGTCAGTGAACCGGTCAGATTTAATTGACTTCCACAGCCTTGGCATCGCCCAAGGGATCGACGGCAGTCCGAACATTCGTGCCGAGAGTTCCGCAACACCAAGCTGGCGACTTGAGATGGGTTGTCTCTTGTATGTGACCACCTTCGGCGGTTAACCACACCAACGGTGTGATTTTCACGGAAAACGCGATGCTACCAGTTACCCTAAGCCGGACGGTCTCTGCAGGCTAGACACCAACGATGATGCCCAGTCTATTCTTGTTCATTAAGGTAACGGTTGGGTCTGTTATCAAGGTAGGATTCGCGAAAGCGGAGCTTGGGACTTCAGAAAACTCTGCTGTTCCTCGTGGACAAGCGCGGTCGCCTGAAGCGTCTGGCCGGGTTGGTCGCCAGCGAGCTTTTGTTCCGCTAGTTTGCGAAGTTCCTTGTAGACATGAGGGAGCAATTGTTCCGTTGCAGCCCGATTCCCCGACTCGATACGTGAGATGATTCTCGTGAATTCGGTCATCCGGATTCCTCAAAAGGTCCAGTGGGGCTGGAGATCTCAGGAGACATTGATTTTTGGGGTTTTGTTTCCATTTTGTTGATTGTTTATGGTGCGCCACCAGTCCAAAATGCTAATCCCTGGGGTGAGTGCGATACCTCCTTACTTGTAATTCTGGCTTGATAATCACCATGAAACAACGACTTGCCTTTCTGCCCGTCATTGTCTGTTTAGCCTCCCTGCTATTCACTGGAACTAGTAAAGCGGGGGTTTATGGAATCTCCCACAGCTTTCTGGCAAACAGCGTTGACAACCTGGGAACAGGTTCAATTGACATCAATGGGACCATTACCACCGACGGGACGTTGGGGCTTCTTTCAGTATCCAACATCACTGCTTGGGACCTCGTCTTTAGCAACCCTGGCGGAACCCAAACAAACTTCACGTTGAATCAACTCAATTCAGTTCTCGACGTCTCTGATGGAGCGTCATTGACCGCAACCACGACGTCACTCGATTTTGAGATTCCTCTGGCGACGCCTTCGTTTGCGACATTTCCGACGGTTCAGTTTTCCGATTCGGTTGGTGGACCCGACATCTTATGGAGAATAATGGCTGAACATGACGGCACTACGCACCGCTTTTTCACTGAGGTGATTCTTGATTCCGACGGCAACGGGGCGTTGCCCTATACACGACACCTGACTGAGGTGTTTGGATCGACGACACCGCTACAAGGCAACTTGATTGGATCAGGCAGCGGTGGCAGCGGCGGAAGTGGTGGGCAAGTCCCTGAACCAAGTAGCTTGCTCATCTGGTCGTTGATCGGGTTTGTCGGCATGAGGCGAACGCGAGTAAAACGAGCATAAAACCGCCGCATGAGGTCATGGGACTGACAATCGCTGGCTCGAACCGGCTTCGCCTACACCAGCTCCGATGTTCCGTCGTCGAAGACGATTTTGCGTTCGGGCCAGCGGAGGGCGCCGAGTTTGAGTCGAAATCCGGCTGTCGTTCCCGACCTCCGTTCTTGCCAACGTTTTCCAACGCCGTAGTCGACACAGAAGGCTGATTCACTGCCGCGAGGTTCTCCGTACGGAATCGAGTAGTGGCCGAAGACACAGAATTTGCCTTGATAGTCCTTCCACCACTGCACTCGTTTTTCGAACCGCAGTTTGCCGCTTGATTCAATCGGCTTGTCGATGCGTTCCTCGGGACCTGAAGTCAGCTTTTTGATCGGGTTCTCGTTTTGGTGTTTCAGGCCTTTCGCGACACCATCAAGATCAAGCCCCGGGAAACTGGCTTCGATCAATTCATGGTGTCGGTGATAAAGTGCAACGGCGTCATGTGCGTGTTTGGCATCATCGATCATTTCGTCGTTCCAGCAAGCATGCACGATGCACAAGTCATCGCGCTGGAGGGCAACGGGAAGGTCGCGAAAAAGTCCCAACACTGTTTCCCGCACCGATTCATCGGCAAGTGCTTGCGGCACAACCGCGTCATCTGCGAAGAATGGTTCCCCGTAAAACCATCCGTTGTCGTGCTTGCGATGATCGAGCAGGAGATTCAGATCGTGGTTTCCCAACACGCACTGGGCCCGTCCGGAGTCGATCATTGTTTTGACAAGATTCACGACCGCGGGACTATCGGGGCCGCGGTCGGTTAGATCGCCGACAAAAACCAGTCGCCGCCCGTCGCAATGCACGCCGTCTTGGCTGTATCCCAGGTGCATCATCAACGAACGCAGCGGCTCAATCTCACCATGCACGTCGCCAACGATGTCGATCGGACCATCATACAGTCGTTGCACGAGTGTTGGCTTCATGGTTTGGAATTCCAGTTGAGACCGCAATGCAGGCAGAGGTTTTTGAAAGCATTGCAGGGCAAAAAGAACGGTTTTAAGCAGGTTGGAATTTGAAATTCAAAGTAAAAACCTCATTAGAGCGAGAAGCTCTTCACGACTGCGTTTTCGAAACTCTCGTACATTGTCGCCGAACACTCCGTGGCTGTGATTTTTTTG
>JAGQPO010000225.1 GCA_020426665.1 Planctomycetales bacterium | reverse complement strand
CGTCTTGGTCCTGAGACCGACCTGGATCGTGCAGCAAAAGCAAATTCGCCGCAACCGACATCGCTTCACCGACCTGATCGGGCGAGTAACCTTCGGCCAGCGCCTGGGCTGCCGCATCGGCAGCTTCGGCGCGATTGCCGCGGAAGATGGTCCACGCCAAATCTTCGACCCATCGATCGTCGCCTTGACGAGACCCCGCGGGCTTTCCAAGCAACTTGTATTGGTCCAACAATTTTGGAACCAATGCCCATAGTTCAGGCTCAGGCCTGCCCCTGTCGATTCGATCTTTCGACGCTTTCACGCAATAATGAACCGATTGCCGTAGCAGAGTGTTGGCATGTTGCTCGCCCACCAAACCGATCGCCAGCCAAGCCCGCCATGCGAGCACCACGCGGTGTACGTCTGCTTCGTCCTGGACCGGGAACTGAACCCGATTGAACAGCTTTGCCGGTGCCTGATCCGTCATCGCTGCCATCAAGTGTTCCGCTTTGCCAAAGTCGGCTTCACGGGCCGCGGATTGCAATTGTTTTCCAGTCGATCCCGGTCCCTCGTGCTTGCTCGCATCGAGACGGCGGAGAACCTCATGGCTTGATCCACCGAATTGTTGGATTCGATCGGTATTGCGATACAACACCTTCATGACGGGCAGGGCGCGTCGTTCACTTGGCAACTCGGTCGACATCGCGAGCGCCGGTGTCAGCGCCATAAAGGTGTGGAAGCCGATGTAGTCGTGTCCGCCGAAGGTGCGGGCGTTGGCAAGTGACCCCGCTGCGATGAGAGTCGACAGACCAGTTCCACCATTGATCTGGTCCAGCAAAACGTGCTGCAACCGCGAAAGAGGCGTCTCCTGCATCAATGCGACCAGCGGTTCCATGTCGCCGAACGTCAAGCGGTCGTCGCGGTCTTCCCCATAGGCCGACGAAATATTCAGATCCGATGCAAGTGACACACCCAGGCTGCCCACCAGCATCCCACTGCCGACATTTGCCAAAAACTGTCGTCGATCGTTGCGCCGCATCGTTCTTCTCCGGAATGGTTGATGAACCACAAACAACCTTTCAATGTATCGAATACCAGCGGAGAACGCGAATTTTTGGTCACTTCTCGCTAATTGCCACCAATCCAAACAATAGACCGTATAGCCGAATGAAGTTGCCAGTCCGCCGGCAACCCACGTAGGCGAGTCTCTCCGAGACTCGAAAAAACCGCCACGGCGCGGGCATCAGCCTCGGAGAGGCTGATCTACGTGGGCGCGATTATCAAGCAGTGTCAAATTGTCGACTAATTTGCCCTGGAATAAGGAACGACGTGGGCACTTTCGATTCCCCGTTTCATACCGTCGCCGGTGTACGCTCCGTTGGTGTAGACCGCCAGGATTTTCAGGCTTCCGGTCGGTCCCGGCTGTGGAATGGATACCGAGAACCCAGAACGTGCATCCAGTTCGGCGACATAGCCTTTGACCCAATATGCACCGATCTTGTCATCTCGATCGTCAATCACAATGATTCGGTGGACCTGATCACTGGATTTCAATCGTCCGGTGACATCCATGGTACGCGACCTGCGGTTGAACGACACTTTGATCTGTTGAAAATCGGTTTCCGGAAGCTTGTTCCGCTGTGAGGCGTCGCCGGTAAAAATCGGGTGCGTCGACAAAACGGCGGCGTTGGCTTCGGCCAGATACGCTTTCGTCCTGTTGGGCAGTTTTTGTGCGGCATAGATTCGGTTCACCGGCCCCATCAATGTATTGCCTTTGCGGAGTTCGACTTTGGGACCGATGTGCGATAGACCAAGCGCGTGTCCAAATTCATGGATGCATCCCTTCAAAGTTAAATCGTCATGAAGTCGTGAAACCATCTCATCACCCAGAGACACCTTGCTGGAGACGTTGATGTAATTTAGCACCGCCCATCCGCCATCCTTGGAGTTTCCCGAACCACGATAGTTATCGTGTCGAACCGGTGGGTCGCCCACATAGACGAAGATCCAATACAGGTTGCCGGCTATCTTGATCCCGTGATCGCTTTTCAATTTGTCGTGAACTTGGGCGCTGATCCATTTGTCCTTGTAGGAACCGCCGGCGGCAGGCAAATCGCCCTTCACGTGAATCACCGTTATCTTTCCGTCGGCATCACGATTAAAAATCTCTTTGCGCGCCGGTTGATATCCCCAGTCTTTCAATCCATCGTGAAAGAATTGTTCTGCGTACAACCCGAATAGATTGAGCCGCGGGAGGTAATCTTCGCGGGGCGGCGGTTTGATATCCGAAGGTGTGAAGAGAACGATTTGCGCCTCGGGGATGAATGTGTTTTGTGCAACAACACTGGCACAACCGAACAGGCAACAACAAAAGACGGAGGCACAAAACAGCCAACGTATTGGTTTCAGAGAGAATGGAAACATCATCGGGCGAAGGGGGGGTGGTGTGGGTATACGAACGGTTGAAGCGAGGAACAGCAATGTACCCGCAATCGTCCAGCGAGTCGAAAATTGCAAGGAAACTGGAGGATGTTTTTACGTGGGGTAGCAGAGCTGGTAATCGCTGATCGACACCACTCTTAGCAGGATGGATTTGCTCTGGGCGGCAAAGTGGAAAAATGTGTCGGCCTCCGGCCTTCCTGATGCGGGGTACTAGCTCCGTTGGCTGACGCCAACGGCAATCTATGTGTCGGCCTCCGGCCTTGTCTCAGCGGGATGACGAACGAGGCCGGAGGCCGAAAAGATGAATGCTGATGTCGTGAGGCCTGGATACACTTTGTTGACATGAGCTTTCGCGATAGCCAAACTCAAGTTCTCAATTCTTTTCTGTTCGACTCTAGTGCTTTGTTCCCTTTTGTTTTTAGAGTAGTGGACGAGGTAACGAGTCCTATTACACAGTGACTTGTGGGGACTCGTCGCAATCGTCCACTACGGGCAGCCCTATTTTTCAGTGGGAACACGCACTGGTAAATGAATTTGTGAGTGAAATGATGAAACTATCGACGCGTCTGGCCTTTGCGGCCTGGATTGTTTTGCAAGTGGCGTGCGCGATGCCGTGTTCATCTGCCGATTCGGAATTACAGTTACTGTGCAGTGAATTCCAACGATACTCGGGTGCCGAACTTGTATTTCTTCGTGACGATTTGCCAGGTGGCAAATACCACGATGTGATGAAACCATTGGCCGAATCACAACGCGTCGTTGCGGCAAGAATCTGTGTTGACGAAGCAAAGATGTACCCGCCCGGTTTCCTGGGTGAGTTAGGATTCAAGGCGTTGGGCGTTTTCGCCGCATGCGCGTCAACAACCACGACCGACTCGTCGCGTCCATTCGATCAACAACTCGGCGGCTACCGCTATTTCGGTGTCTACAACGGGAAAGATGCAGTTGCCGCCGCGATGTACAGCGAAGGTCAATTGGCGCTGACGTTCCACCACGAGATTTTTCATCACGTCGATTCGACGGTCGATGGCGTCACGGAGGCATGGCAATTGTCCGCCGATGACGCCTTTTACCAAGGCGCGATTTCCGGATTGCACCCGCACGCTGCTCCACCGATCGCAGGTCAAGATTTAGTCGAACTTCGGAAACGAATGATCGGCGTCACATTGCGGGATGCCGTCAGTCAGTACGCTGCAAAGAATCCACGAGAAGATCAAGCGGAAACGGCGCGACACGTCATGAGCATGCTGCCCAATTCGCTGGTGCAAGCCATCGAGCAGCCCGAACTGGCGGGCAGCCAACGCATCCTGCATGTGCTGCATGAATACGAACATTCCATTCCAGACGGTCCCGATTTCGATTGGTTCGTTGACGTCGCCCTGGACCGGGCGCACCGCAAAACGTATCCCAAGGATGTAGATGAATTGATTGCGACGTTGGAAGATTACGCCGACGGAGGAGCGAGTGGCTATGACGGCGTGAAGGATGACCCGGGCGGAGCGCGGCACGCACTGAAAGCCGTCGTCCGCATCAGCCCGTCGGAGATAACCGACGAACAGTCTCAAACGCTGGTGCAAATGTCAGCGGAAATCACGGTCGCCCTGTTGCAGGCACGAATCCGTCCCGATGCATCCGAGAGACGGTTCGATGTCTGGGGGCAAGAAGATGCAAACGGAGTCAACCGCACACTACGGCATGACATCGCACAATTTGCTGGCGACGCGCAACGACTTTCGTTGATCGCGTCGATCCACCAGCCGGTCGCGGAGTCGGACAGTTCGATCATTAGCCAAGTGAATCGGTCACAATTACGTCATCTGAAATTGATCTCGCGCTACTTTATCTTCATCGACACGATTTGGACCGTTACTCCCGGCACACGGTCTGTGTTTGAGGCAACCCGTCTGGCCGTAGTGAACTCAATCGTGGGTGGTGATGATTCACTGATTCAAGAATTACGTACGATTGAATTGCGAGAGGTGGCAAAACGTATTCACCGAGCCTCGATTTGACTGCGACACGATCGTTATTTCTGGTGGACGTGAACGTCGGTTTGAGGATAGGGAATGGAGATTCCGGCCGAATCGAATTGCCGCTTGACCGCCCGCGTGACGTCCGTTTTGACTTTCCACCAATCGCT
Organism: Planctomycetales bacterium; assembly: GCA_020426665.1. GTDB lineage: Bacteria > Planctomycetota > Planctomycetia > Pirellulales > Pirellulaceae > Stieleria. The sequence continues at coordinate 2,858 of JAGQPO010000225.1, read as the reverse complement.
GGTTTTTGCCCAAGGTCGGCAAACGATTTTGACTGACGAGTCCGCCAGTTCATGGGTGACGACCACCGGTTCGGGGTCGTTCAATACCAGGTCGTGTTCATTCACGACCTGCAGAATGATCTTCTCGGCCTGCTCGAAATCATTTTCGTAACTGATGCCAAACTCCATGTCGACGCGACGATTTTCGTTTGCGGTGATGTTGGTGATTACCTTGTTCCAAATTTCATTGTTGGGAACATGAATGGTTTGGTTGTCGAAGGTTCGAAAGGTCGTCGAGACCAGGTTCATTTTGTCGACCGTCCCCGTAATTCCCCCGGCGCAGACAACGTTGCCGACGTCGAAGGGACGATTCACCAAGATCATTAATCCACTCGCAAAGTTACTTAAGGTGCCCTGCAGAGCCAGGCCGACGACCAGCCCCGTGGCGCCGATTGCGGCGACGATCGGAGTGATATCGATTTCCAACGCCGTCAGCGCCACGGCCAGCCCGATCACGAAGACGACATTTTTGATCGAGTTCGCAATCAACCGTTCGGCCAGTCGCGACAGTCGCACTTTGCGATCGAGCAACCAATTAATCATTTTCGCCACGAATTTGGCAATGATCGAAGTCACCAGCAGGATGGTGACGAATTTGGCTAAGTTCCATCCCCAGCGCTGGCCGCCTTCTTTTGATGTCAGCCAGCCAATGAATCCTCGCCAGGCCGCCTGGGCATCGGATGTGTCAAGCTCGATCCCGGAAACCGCGGCGACGTACATACGATACTCTTCGACGTCGCCGCCCTTCTTTTCCAGTGACGTCAGCACCACTTCCAGCCGGTCGCTCAGAGCGGTCCGCTCGTCCTGCAGCTCGTTGACCGACTCCAGCAAGATTTCTTTCTTCTCGACCTGTTTGGCAACCTCGGCCTCGACTGCAACGTCAGCCTGGTTTCCAGGGCTTGCTGCCGTCGTGTCTGCGGCCGGCGGCTCCACTGTCGAATCATCCACGGTCGCCTCATTCTCCGCAGCCGCCTGTTCGGCTGCCGCTTCGACTTCGCTGACAGCTTCGTTGACAGCTTCGTTGACAGCTTTGACTCCCAGGCGTGCCCGAGCGATCTGATCACCCTTTTCCCGCAACAATCCGAACCATGCCTGTGCCTCGGTCCGCAATTCATCTTTTGTCATCGGTTTGACCAGAATCGCTAATTGATCGGTCGGGATGAACGGGTCGTCCGCCGTGACGGCCGCTGCACTAAAAGCATTCTTGGCGTCGTCGGAAACTTGTGAGAATCCGTTACAGGAAAGCCCGATCAAGACGAGACCGCCAAGTAGTATCGTTCGTGCGGTGATCATTCGTCGCTCCTCGTTCATGATTGATTGTAAAAGGCCGGCAAGTCGCGATTTTCCGGGATGAAGGAGTCCGCCGGAGTTCACGTTATCCTGCCAAATCGATGGAGTCCCGTATACGGGGCGCCGCAGTGCACCAGACGTCGGCGTACACAAACGGCGTCTCGGCGAGGGAGCTTAGCGGGAAACTGCTGGCCAATTACAACCTGTCGGCGCGGGACTGATTGCGTGCCGCCGGTGTTTCGGTAATTGCAGGTGTCGGCGGCGGGAGTTGCATTACAATGTGGGGCCTCCCGCCAACACGCTCCAGGATCTGAAATGGTCTCCCTCCGGCATCACCACCCCTTGCTCTCCGTCGCGCTACTCGTTGTTGTGGCGTCATCCATTTCGTCAGCAAACGATTGGCCGATGTGGCGCTACGATGCCCAACGTTCGGCGGCCGCGCCGAATCGAATCGATGGTGACTTGAAGCCGATCTGGGAAAAGAACTTTCGTGGTCGTTCTCAAGCTTGGGACGATCCGTTGAACCTGGACCTGATGACTTACGATCGAGTTTTCGAACCCGTCGTCATGGACGGCCGGATGTTCGTCAGCTTTAACGACAGTGACAAGGTGGTTGCGTTCGACACTGAGACCGGACAGGAGCTTTGGAGGTTTTACACCGAAGCGCCGGTTCGTTTACCGCCGGTCGGACACGCGGGGAACGTCTTATTCACCAGTGACGATGGTTTCTTGTACTGCGTCGACGCGGCAAGCGGAAAACTGGAATGGAAATTCAGCGGCGCGCCAGACTCGCAGCACGCGATCGGAAATCGTCGGTTGACTTCGGCTTGGCCGGCCCGCGGCGGCGCGGTGGTACGTGACGGAACCGTCTACTTCTCCGCCAGTATCTGGCCGTTTATGGGCACGTTCATCTATGCGTTGGATGCGGAAACGGGCGAAGTCCAATGGGTCAATGACCGAACGGGATCGCAATACATCAAACAACCGCACAGCGCACCGTCATTCGCGGGAGTCGCCCCGCAAGGCGCGATGGTTGCAACCGAATCTTCGTTGGTCGTTCCCGGTGGACGTAGCGTGCCGGCAGTCTTCGATCGAGCTACTGGCGAACTGCGTTACTTTGAATTAAACGCCGGCGGCAAGGGAACCGGCGGCTCGTTTGTCGCCGCCGATGACAAAAATTTCTTTGTACACACACGCGGCAAAGGCACGCGGGCGTTCGGCCTGGCCGACGGAGTGAAAACGGCATTCATGCCCAACGAACCGGTTCTGCATCAATGCATGATCTATTCGGCGGAGGTCGTCGATGACAAGCATTTGGTGCGGGCCTATGGCCAAGACGAAAAAATGGTTTGGGAAATCGCGGCCGATGGAACCGGTGACCTGATCCTGGCCGGCGACCAATTGATCGCCGCGGGCGTCGAAAAGATCACGATCATTGATTTGCCAACAAAAGGTCAGTCCGCCAAGGTCGCCAATTCGATCGCGACTGAACATCCAACGGAGCGTCTGATTGCCGCCGACGGAAAGTT
>JAGQPO010000224.1 GCA_020426665.1 Planctomycetales bacterium | reverse complement strand
AGCTCTTTCCCGGTCATCGGATCAAGGCTGGTTACCAGATCGCAACCGGTAAAAACCAGCTGGTCTTTACCATCGACCGTAACGATTGCCGGCGAAGCGTAATTGGGTTTCTCTGGCCTGGATCGCCGCCAGACCACATCGCCCGTTTCGCGATTCATGGCAACAATCGCGCCGCCGCCTTTGTTGTCCGCCGATGCGATCACAAGACCTTTATAAATCGCCGGTGACGAACCATAACCCTGGTGAATCACATAGTCCGAGAGCCGCTGTTGCCACAAAATTCCGCCCTTCAAACTGATCGCCGACGTGTAGACCGCGCCGTCATTGAAAAAGTTGATAAATAGCCGAGTGCCGTCGGTCGCGGGGGTCGACGACGCCCATGACGCCTTTTGATTTGCTTTTCGCGGGCCCGTGTTTTCAAACCCGCCTTGATGCACGACACATTCCCACACCTGCTTGCCGGACGCTCGATCAATACACAGCAACAACTGTGCCTTGCGGTTATCATCTGCGGTTGCCAAATAGACGCGATCTCCAAACAGCATCGCCGAACCGTGGCCACGGCCGGGAATGGCAACTTTCCAAACGACGTTGTCGGTTTCGCTCCATTTAATCGGCGGTTGCTGATCCGCCGACGCGGTGCCGTCCCGACTCTGGCCGCGCCACCAAGGCCAATCAGTCGATGGAAACGACGGAGTTTCCTGGCCCCATGAATGGGAACACGCAAATGGAAAAACATAAAACGCGACCAATATCGCAGGCACAATAATTCGTTGCATCTTCACAGAAATTTAAAAAGGATGTAGCTGACTAAATTGGAAAACAAAACGATTCTCACGCACCAATTGCCTGACGAATCGCGGGTTCCATCGCATTGGCTTGATTGAAAAAACCCAGATCCGATGGATGCGATCCATCGGTCGTGTCGTCGCGATTCTCGGCAAGTAAAGATTCGCCATCCACGTAAAACAGGTTTTCGATTCCGGCATCCAACATTTGGGCATAAGCCGCCTTGAATGCCTCGCGGCTGCTTTTGTTTCGAGTCTCCTGTGACGCCAACAACCAAGATCCCGAATAAGAACGATCTTCGACCAAAACGATCGGAACATTCGGGTGCGCCGAACGCAGTTGCCGGACCATCGGCTCGGTCCGCTCTGTCACCTCCGCAGCAACCATGTTGGGTAGACAATCCAAGACATAAACACATGGATCAAGTTCGACCAAAAACTGTCCGACCGACGTTTCTAATTTGCCATTCCCGGAAAAACCCAAATTGATGACCGGGCGGTCCAGCCGACGGCCAAGGATGGATGGATGTGGCATGCCCGGACGAGACGCACAAGCGCCGTGGGTGATCGATGTGCCGTAGAACACGATCGGCTTTTCTTTGCGGGGTGCGATCGGTTCAAATGAACTGGACGCGTCAACGCCAATGTTTAACGATTCCGTTCCGTTGTACAGCGGCAAATAAATTGCATAGTCGCGTTTGCCGGGCCGCAGCCCCTTAACCAAAGACGTCTTCATCTCTTGTGCGGTAGGCTTACAAACCGCAACCCACTTCCAATTTCCCGCTTCGTCTTTTGCATACAAGTCAAGACCGCTGACACCGGTTGCCGGCATGTGCGGCATCGCCAAATTACTTGATGTGACGGAGTAGTTGACGTGAATCTCGGTTGCGTCGGTCCGAAAACGCACCATCATTCCGGCGGAATTGCGACTGAGGTTCCAAACCGCATCACGTACAACACCTTTTGCCCGTCCAGGCAAACGGTCAAAGTATTTTTCGGTGTCATCAAACCCACGCCCCTCGACGCCCCAGTCCCTTACATCGTTCCAATGGATAGCGGCTGAATCTGCCGCTGACGCTGACGACGAAACAAAAGATGCTGCGGCACCCGCCGCCGAGATGGAAAGAAAACTACGTCGATTATGCCGAGTCGTCATGTGTCACGATCTACAGATTGGGGAATAAGCGTGTGATTCGCATATCATAGCCGGATCTGACTTCAATTTGGGTATGGACCATGCCCGCCACCTGCCGAAGGGACCGGCAGATCGGGTATAACGATGCCTCACCAATTTGAACAATGTATTTGGCGAGCCCCAGGATGCCCGACGCAACGACACCGGCTGTTTTTGCCGGTATTCCCAACAAGAATCCATCACTCTTTCGGCGGATCCGAGTCGCCTTGGGTGACCCCGCGGCATGGATCGAATTGCCGGAAGGCGGCATCGCGATCGTTCGAGATATCGAAATGGAACGGGTTCGGCATCGAAGCAAAGCCGAAAAAGTGTACTGTCCGGCCGATTATGAGCCAGACGAAAAACTGGATGCTGATCGCGAGACGGCAACGGCACAAGCGGTCGCGGAGTTTTGCAGACGCCAGCAGATCACCGCGGCAAGAGTCGACCGAACGCTGCCCTATCTGTTCGCATGGCAACTTCAAAAGTCCGGCGTGGAATTGACCTACGATCCCGATCTGGGCGTCTTGGATCGGCGCCAGAAAACCGAAGAAGAGATCGAATTATTGGCCGCCGCACAATCGGTTACCGAAAACGTGATGCAGAAGATCTGCGAAACGATCGCCGGATGCGACGCCGCAAGCGATGGCACGCTGATGTTGGAAGGCTCAGTGTTGACCAGCGAACGTACCCGCGCAATGGCCGCAGCAGAGTTCCTGGCGCGCGATTACTCGATGTCACACGGCGCGATCGTCGCAACCGCGCCCCACGTCGCCGATTGCCATCACAGCGGCGAGGGCCCCCTGCGAACCGGCGTACCGATCGTCGTTGACCTGTTCCCAATGAACAACCAAACGCGATATTGGGGCGATTGCACCCGAACCGTTGTCCACGGAGAACCGAGCGACACGGTGCAAAGGATGCATCAGGCAGTGATCGCCGCAAAAACTGCCGCGACCGAGCAACTACGCGTCGGCCAAACCGCCGAATCGGTCCACCTAGCTGCGATTGACGCGCTGCTGGCCGCCGGGTTTGAATCGTCTCGCGGCAGCGTCTCGGACAATCCAACCATTCAGCACGGAACCGGCCACGGAATCGGGCTAGATGTCCACGAACCAATCCTGTTGGACAACGGCGGAGGACCGTTGCTTGAGCGAGAAGTGTTCACGATCGAACCGGGATTGTATGGACGCCACGATGGCGGCGTGCGAGTCGAAGACATGTTGGTTGTCCGTAACGGCGCCGCGCAGAACTTGAACATGCTGCACGAAGGACTGGACTGGAAATGAGCGACAATCAGCCGACTGCAGCCACCAACGCAAAGATCGGAATCGTCACCGTCTCGGACCGTGCCAGCCGCGGCGAATACGAAGATCTGGGAGGACCTGCGATCGCATCTTACCTAGATGAAATCCTGACGTCGTCGTGGTCTCCCGTTGCCAGAGTGATTCCCGACGAACGTTCAATCATCGAATCCACCCTTCGCGAACTCTGTCGCGACGAAGGCTGTTGTTTGGTTGTCACGACCGGCGGCACGGGACCGGCGGCGCGAGACGTCACCCCCGAAGCGACCGAAGCGGTGTGCGACCGAATGATGCCGGGATTCGGCGAACTGATGCGTCAAGTTTCGCTCCAGAAGGTTCCCACCGCCATTCTGT
>JAGQPO010000223.1 GCA_020426665.1 Planctomycetales bacterium | reverse complement strand
CGATCGCCAACATGGCGCCGGAGTATGGCGCGACGATGGGCTTCTTTCCGGTCGACGACGTGACGCTGAATTATCTTCGTCAAACGGGTCGTCCCGAGTCTGGGGTTCAATTGGTCGAGCGCTATTGTAAGGAACAGGGATTGTTTCGAACCGACGACGGTCCGTCACTGAATTACACCAAAACGCTTTCGTTAGACTTGGGCACAGTGGAGCCGAGTCTGGCGGGGCCGAAACGTCCTCAGGATCGGATCGCTCTTGCCGCGATGAAGTCGTCATTCAAAGAATCATTAACGGCGCCGGTCGGGAAGACCGGGTTTGGATTGAAATCGGATGAGTTGTCCCGCACAGGAACGATTCAAGACAACGGGCACAGTAGCCAGATCGGTCACGGTGCCGTCGTGATCGCCGCGATTACGTCGTGCACAAACACCAGCAACCCATCGGTAATGATCGGCGCGGGTTTACTCGCCAAGAAAGCCGCTGCCCGTGGGTTGAAAGTCGCTTCACACGTCAAAACCAGCTTGGCGCCGGGGTCACGTGTCGTCACGGAATACTTAGACAAGTCCGGACTAACCGAACCGCTGAAGGAACTTGGTTTCCATACCGTCGGTTATGGGTGCACGACCTGTATCGGCAACAGTGGACCGCTGCCGGCTCCGGTGGCCGCGGCAATCGAGTCGGGGGATCTTGTGGCGTCGGCCGTACTGAGTGGAAACCGAAACTTCGAAGGCCGCGTTAATCCGCTCACAAAGGCGAACTATCTGGCCAGTCCTCCGTTGGTCGTCGCTTATGCGTTGGCGGGGACCACGGACATTGATTTGGTCAACGAGCCACTGGGAAAAGACGGCGATGGGAAAGACGTTTATTTGAAAGAGATTTGGCCGTCGGCGGAGGAGATACAAGAGACGATCCGAACGTCGATCGATCCCGAAATGTTTGTCAGTCAATACGCCGAGGCCGTCAAAGGAAACGAATTGTGGAACGCGATCGAGGCTGCCGAGGGGGCCATTTATCCTTGGAGCGACGAAAGCACGTACATTCACCATCCGCCGTTCTTGGATCAAGTCACCGGTGCGGAGGTCCCATCAATCGGACCGATCAAGGGGGCTCGATGTTTGGTGTTGCTTGGAGATTCAGTGACGACCGACCACATTTCGCCTGCCGGAGCGATCGCAACCGATGGCCCTGCAGGTCGTTTTCTACAAGAGTGTGGCGTACCGGTTAAAGAGTTCAACAGTTTTGGATCGCGCCGCGGAAATGATTTGGTGATGGTCCGCGGAACGTTCGCCAATATCCGGATCCGCAACCAGTTGGCGTCGGGAACCGAAGGTGGCGTGACTCGTTATTTGCCGACCGGCGAGGTCACCAGCATTTACGAAGCATCGATGAAGTACCAAGACGATGGGACTCCGTTGGTCGTGCTGGCCGGTGCCGAATACGGGACCGGCAGCAGCCGAGACTGGGCGGCCAAGGGAACGATGTTGTTGGGGGTCAAGGCGGTGATCGCGGCAAGTTACGAGCGAATCCACCGCAGCAATCTGGTCGGTATGGGTGTTTTGCCGCTGGAATTTGCCGAAGGACAAACTTGGCAGTCGCTAGGGTTGACCGGGGAAGAGTCGTTTGACATCACAGATCTGTCGGACGATTTGAAACCGCGAAGCACGATCAAGGTTTCCGCGACCGCGGACGACGGATCGGTAACAACATTTGATTGTGTTGTCCGAATCGATACGCCGGTCGAATTACAGTATTATCGCGACGGCGGAATCCTTCCGACTGTCCTTCGAAATCTTGCCCAGGCGTAAACAAGAACACCAATGAGTGATATTCATAGTCAGTACAACGAAGTCGAGAAGTTGATCGACGACGAAAAATTCGACGAAGCGATCGTCGGTCTTAAGTCGATCCTCGCGGAAGATGATTCTTTCGTTCTCGGACACTTGGCACTCGCTCGCGTGTACACCAAAACCGATCAACACGAAGACGCCATTAAGCATGGCGAAAAGGCTTGTGAATTGGAGCCGGACGACGCCTTCAATTTCACTGCGATGAGTGTTACCTACCAGCGCGCTTGGGCGGGAACACAGGACCAACAATACATCGTTAAGGCCGAGGACGCGAAAGCCAAGGCTCAAATGCTGCAGTCGAGGTCATGATCGTTCAGTCGTCGTTTTGTCGCGTCAAGTGACCGCTACGTCCGATCGCCAACAGCAACCACAGCATCACGGCCATGCTGCCGGTCACGCCGAGCAGCCCGAATAAACTGATCGGTTCGATGGTGACGAGGTACAGGTTCAGAGCCAGCAGCGGCGGAACACGCTGCGCCAACATCAGTGAGCATCCCAGGAACACCGCACTGGCCATCACTCCCAGAACAAGTCGATTGACTGAGGGACCCAGCCGTTGGTGTTCCAGTGTAAAACGGGTTTCGCCGCGTCGAACCATTTGCATCAGCGAGACCAGTTCGTCGGGCGCCGATTCAAGAAAGCTTTCGGCTTCCAAATAGATGCGTCTGGCTTGACGGATCCGCCGCTGGGGACTCAGGCGACGAAGCATCGTCTTGTGGGCCAACGAGCGGATGACTTTTAGCGAATCAAAGCTTGCCCCAAGTTCCGAAAGGGTGCCTTCGAGCGATATCAGCATCTTTAGCAACAACGCGGATTGGTTCGGCAATTTGATGGAGTGTTTGTGCAGCAATTCGTTCAATGCCGTGAGCGCGCCGGCCAAATCGAATTGGTCCATGGATTGTTGTCCATAGGTGCTGATAAAGTCGGCGACATCAATTGACAATGCGGATTCGTCAAGCGTCGGCGGTGCCTCGCCGACTCGGCGGATCAATCGCGTCAGG
>JAGQPO010000222.1 GCA_020426665.1 Planctomycetales bacterium | reverse complement strand
CGTCGGGATTACCGTCGGGATTACCTTCCGGAGTTGCCGAAGCGGCTGACGTGTTGGAGGTCGTTGGTGCAGGCGGATTCTGTCTACTCCAAAGCGTTAGAGCGCCGACAACGGCTGCCAGAACGACCGCGAATGACGCGCCGACCTGGATTGCTCGGCGGGCGTGTGGCCCCTTGGCCGACGGTTGCCCGGCAAGTCGCAGCAGCTCAGCGGGTAACGACACGGTGGCCGGTTGTTGAACGTGGGCAAGGCAGCTTTCCAGCAACTCGGCGACCTGGTCGGCGGTTTGGCAACGCTTGGCCGGATTCTTCGCCAGCAGTTTTCCAACGATGGCTTCCAGCCAAACGGGAATCGCTGCATTCACTTCTCGGATCCAGCGCGGTTCGTTATCCGTGATACGTCGCAACACGCCATAGTTAGTCTCCGCTCGAAACGGTGCGCGCCCGGTACACATTGCGTAGATGACACTGCCGAGACTGAACAAATCGCTGCGGGCATCAACGGATTCACCGCAAGCTTGCTCCGGCGACATGTACTGCGGCGTGCCGGGGTGATAGCCGGTGTGGGTCAAACTGGCATCGTCACTGGCACGCGCCAAGCCAAAGTCGGTTAACAGCGTGCGCTCGATGCCCTGTTCAAGAAGGATGTTCGATGGCTTCACATCGCGATGCACCAGGCCTTGGGCGTGTGCCGCGGCAAGGCCCGCCGCGGTTTGCATGGCGATGCGAAGGATCTCGCACAGGTCCAGTGGACCTTCACGATCAATCCGCTGTTGCAGAGATTCTCCGGCAACGAACTGCATGACCAAAAACGGAGCTTCGCCTTCGGTTTCGACATTGTGAATCGCGACGACGTGTTCATGTACCACGGCCGCTGCCGCACGAGCTTCGCGGGCAAACCGCTTTCGTGCCGCTCCATTACCCGCCAGATAAGGCGCCAGCACCTTGACGGCGACCGGTCGATTTAGCTCCGTATCGAACGCCTTGAAGACAACGCCCATCCCACCGACGCCGATCAGCCGTTCAACTTCGTAGCGACCAATTCGGCCCAGCATCTCTGGATGTGAGGGAGGCGAAAGTAATTGTCGCGCCATCGATTCGGACCACGCGTTCGGATGCCGGTGCCAATGCTGCCGAGCCCGCGGACGACCGCTCGTCCCACTGATGTTTTGAAAATCTTCGTCTTCGTCAGACCGCAGGCTCTCCTTAACGACTTTCCACAGGGCAGGTTCCGCGGCCAGTTGTTCGAGTCGAGACTGGCAATGCGGGCACTCATCGACATGCAATGCCGATCGCCTTGAATCTTCGTTGTCTTCGTCAATCTGCAATAGTGCCCGCAGCTGATCATCGGAACAAGGTGTGCTGTGTTGCTTCATTCGGTCACCTCAAATTGCTTCGCCAAATCACGCAGCCGACTCATCACGCGACTGCGAGCGATGTAGACGTTGCCGACACTGATTCCGAGTTGCTTTGCGGCCTCCGCGATTGCGACGCCTTCCATATGTGTCACGTAAAACGCATCCCATGTGACGCCGGCCACCGACTCGCGCACCTGTTCGGCGGCCCAGCGGTAGACCTCTCGTTGATATTCAAGGTCAAACTGGCTAGACAATGCTCCTGACGGGGCGGGAACCTCCGTCAGCGTGTCGATCACACCATCGCCGCCGCGACCGACACTGCCATGAGGTCGCCTGGTCAGCACGTTGATCGCAATATTCCTGGCAATCCCCAGCAACCAGTGTCGAAACCGTCCGCGTTTAGGTTGATCAACCCACTGGCTGACAGATTTCGCGACCGCGGCAAAGACTTCTTGCACAACGTCATCTGCGTCCGCGGCCTGGCATCCTTGCCGCTTTGCCATTCGCAGCACCAGCGGGCCGTAAACCGCAGCCACTTCATCCCACGCGGCCACATCTGCGGGGTCCTTCAACCGCAGAATCAAGCTGGCTCGGGTTTCGGGGGGACTGGGTGGCATAAGGCCTCTCGGCGATCAAGTGACTTAGTACATTGTAAATGTCACAGCCGGGCACCGATTCTTGCGCGGCGGGCAAACATTTTTCAAAAATCGGTTTGGACCGCCTCCGTCGTTACGCAACTCGGTTCCCAGTTTTTTGACAAATCTGCAATTCCGTTACGAGTAGTCGGCGACCTTGCCGGTATTTGACTCGGTAGTGGAAACAACAGAAACTACTCATCGGAACCATGTTCGGTTCATTGACGCCCGGGGGTTCACCATGCAGTTTATCGATCGCGATCTTCTGGTTTGTTGGTGCGCGAAAGAACCGCAAATCACGGCGCAGTGAGAGTTCGATAGGAACGCCCACCACTCGCATCCCAAAGATTGATATTCAACATGATACAGCGGATTGCCTCCACACAACACGTTAACCGTCGGTCAATCCAACTTCAGTTGACGCATCAAATCGCGGCGCACGCGGTATTAAGCGTTGCATTCCTGTTAACGCAAACACTTGACGGCCCGGTCCTTCAAGCCGCTCCAACCGATCGCCCGAACATCGTTCTGATTCTGGCCGACGACATGGGCTGGGGTGATCCACAGTGTTACCAACCCGCGTCAAAGATTCCTACGCCTAATTTGGATCGGCTGGCCGGCCAGGGCGTTCGGTTCACCGATGCGCACACCCCTTCATCGGTGTGCACGCCGACGCGATACACGTTGCTGACCGGTCGTTACTGCTGGCGGACATCTTTGACAAAGGGCGTGCTTGACGGATTTGCTCCGCCATTAATTCAACCCAACGAGGACACGCTGGCGTCGATGTTAAAGCGACATGGATATCGCACGGCGTGCATCGGAAAATGGCACTTGGGTATGCAATGGTACGATACCAAGGGAATCCCCATCGAGCGGCGTGAGGTCGGCGTTCGATTTCGCCCCGGTCAAGAAGTCGACTACGATCGCGACATCACAGGTGGTCCGGTCGATATCGGGTTTGATTCCTACTTTGGGATCTCGGCTTCACTGGACATGGCGCCCTATGTCTACATTCGAGACCGGCGTGTCGAAACCAGGCCAACCGAATTCCACGACGAAATACCCGACACGATTTTTCTCAACGGTGTTCCAGGAGTGGAGTCGCCCGGATTCGATGTTCACGATGTACTGCCACGGTTCGGCGACCAGGCAATCAAGGTGATCGAGTCTCAAGCCAACCGTGACCAACCTTTGTTCCTGTACATGCCGCTGAACTCACCCCATTTACCGGTTGCGCCATCGGCTTTCTCAAAAGGCAAAAGCGACGCGGGTGATTACGGCGATTTCGTATGGGAAACCGACTACGTTGTCGGTCGCGTACTGGATGCGCTTCAAGCGGCTGAAATGACGGAGAACACGTTGGTCATCTTTACCAGTGACAACGGTGGCCTGTGGCATTGGTGGAACTTTCGCGCCGACGACGACGGTGGAAAGACTCCGATCACGCCGCGCGGTCAATACGTCAAAAATCACTCGCACCAAAGCAACGCGCACCTGCGCGGCACCAAGGCCGACGCATTCGAAGGTGGCCATCGTGTGCCCTTCATCGTCCGCTGGCCGGCGAAGATTGCGGCCGGTCAGGTTGTCGACTCGACGATTGAGTTGACTGATGTGTACGCCACCATCGCAGAGATCCTCGGCGATCCCGTAAAACATGAATCGTCGGGTATGGACAGCTTTTCACTGCTGCCACTATTGACTGGCACGTCGAAAACGTCGCGTCCCTTTGCCGTTCACCATTCACTTGCCGGAATCTTTGCATTGCGGTTGGGCGATTGGAAAATGATCGAAGGCCGAGGCAGTGGCGGATTCACACGGCCCAATCGAATCAATCCTAAACCGGGCGAACCCGAAGGCCAGTTGTATCACTTGGCGGACGATCCACAAGAAAGGTCCAACCTATGGGCCGACCACTCGGATCAAGTGACGTTGATGCAGGAAATGTTGGAAAGAGTGCGAAACACATCATCCCGAATCGAAGCCACCAAGGCGGCGTTCTGATAGGTTCCGGCCCGGGAAAACCGGTTTCAAATTTCGGCACATCGACGATGACTTGAGGCTAGATCAATCACGGACCGATCTTAGGGCTCGCTGCAGATACTTAGGACCAGCCTTCAACGACGATCGCGGTCGATGTGGCACGCACCATGATGTCGCCGGAACGTTCATCGCGGCGCCGTCAAAACGGCAAGAGTTCGACCGAGTGTTCGAGCACCCAATCGAGAGCTTGAAGATCCGTGAATGATCGCCGACGTCGTGTCGGGTCCACCAAATAGTCTAGATGATCCGATTGAACAGTTGATTCTGGTAAGGAATTGAAGGAACCCCCGGCGATCCATTCCCCCTCTCCGCTGTTCTGCATTCGGGCAATGAAGTTGATTGCAAGCAGCGCATCCAGGGGTGACGCAAACAGGCTCGAATTGGTGTCGTAATACTGGCCGACTAAATTCTGCACCGAGTCGGGGGCGACCAGAGGAACGCTATCCATTCCACTTCGGGCCAGAAAATTGATCACCAACAATGCGTCCAACGGGGTGGTTTCACCGCTGAAATTGACGTCGGTGGGTGACAATGGGTTTGTCCAGGGGCGCGTGTTGAGTGCCTCGACCACGCCGGAACCGTTGATCAAAACGTGACGCTGATTGCCGTCCACAAAAATCGGCTGTCGGACGCTCCAATTGCTGTCTCGGTATTGGATCACGTCGTTTTCATCGTGAACGATCAGCAATCGATTTCCCTGATCGGTCGTGCCGACCAAACTGGCTCCATCGATGGACAGTGAATTGCTACCGCTGCCGACTAAATCGATCGTCTCGATATCAGTCAAATTCACCAAGCCGTCGGAAGTCACTTCCAAATGTTGATTCGATCCTGTTAGCAGCAGCGTGTCCATGCCGTCCCCACCGAAATAATCCCACGGCGTTGTATCCGAGATCGATGCGTTTAGATTTCCGATACCGAAGGTGTCATCGCCTGCCGTCCCCGTCACCGTAAATCGGTTGATTGCCGTTCCGGGTGCTCGGAAGACTTCCGCTTGGCCGTGCATGACGACAACGGCATCGTTGTCCGATTCGGCATCCAGACGTCCGGCGACAAGATCCCACTGGACGGCGGACCCGATGTCCCCGTCGACAATTTCAATCGCATAATCTTCGACCTCGCCGTCGGAGGACAACCCGAACGGCGCCAGGTTACCGAGCGAGCTGATACGAAACCGTGCGTACGTCGTGCCCACCGACGACCCGGCCGGGATGGAAACGGGAACGATGTTACCACCGGACACCAAATCCAAGCTGACGCCTTGTCCCAAATGCTCGCCGGGATGATCGAAGATTCCATTCCGATTGAAATCGATCCAGGCATCCAACTTTGCAGTTTCGCTGGCAACGACGAAAAACGATCCAAGGTTTTCACCGATTGATGTCGTCACCAACGTTGCTATTTGAACCACGCCGTCTTCATCGTCCAGATCCCCATCGGCCAAGACAGAGGGTTGGCCATCAAATTCACCATCGATTTTCGTGCCTAGAATCGGGCCATCAGGGACGACGACATGCCGAGCACCGTCGTTGATCAGTCGCGTCGAATAATTTCGCTGCACCCCGCCGACAAAGATCCCTTCCGGCGCGTCGCCGAAATCAAGTTCACTGTTCGTTGCAATCGTAACCGTATCCTCGGCGACGACTGAATTGTCAGTCAACGACCTCACCTGTACGGTAACCGCGGCGCTGGAGAAACTGCCCAGTGTCGCATCGAGCACGATCGCGGCGCGGCCGAATCCCGGCACGATCATCAATGGCAATGTTTGTATCGATGCGCCGTCAACACCTCTCAGCGAAGCACGCACGTCGCCGCCCGTTGCGATGATCGATGCGGAATATTGGTCCGTCACGTTGCCAAGGTTGTCGACATACAAAACAGATGTCGTGGCGCCGGGTTCAACAAGCTGAACCTGGTCGCGCTGAAAGTTGGCTGAAACACCGAGTCGGCCATCAATCGGAATGCCTACCGATTCGACATCCCGAACCTGTGGCTGCGAAACGGACTCGGCAACGACCAACAATTCCATCACGCCGGGGTTTGCGTAATCGATTGCACCGATCTGCAACGAAATGACTTGCGACTGACCGGCACCCAAGGTGACGCTAGTCGATGAAAGTTGAGCGTCCAATCCCGCCGGGGCAGCCAAGGACAGCTGAAACGTTTCTTCCAACTGTCCCGTGTTGGTCACCGTCACATCATAGCTTTGGCCGGCTTGGACGGTTGTTGAGTCAACGATAACGTCAACGCCAAGTTCGGAAACAGTCACAGTCGCCACAGCTCGATCGTCAATCTGCGGTACGTCAACCGAGGTGGCGACCAGTTCGAAATCATAGTCGTCCGGCAAAGTACCGTCGGGAGTCGTCACACGAAGAAGCACTCGGCGCGAGTTACTCGCACCCGGCGACAGATCGATCTGGGTAATCACCGAATTATTTTGCAGAAAGGCGGTTCCGAATTCGGCAGGAAGCCCGATCGTCGACAACGCGAACGACTCCGTGACGCTACCTGCAGTGGCCAAATCAATTTCAAAGGTCGCCGATCCGCCCTGTCCGACGACGGAATGGATCGCTGTGACCTGAACGACGACGCCGTGTGAATCCCCTTGACCATCCGGGACGACCGGTTGGCCTGAAATCGTGATGGTCCCGGCAACGGAATCGGAAACGCCAGCACTGGAAGCAATCACTGCGAACTCGAATTCACCGTCAAGTGTTTTCGGACTGGCGGTGATCGAAAGAGGCACATCGACCGAACCGCCCGCGCCGATGGTGACCTGGTCGGGAAACGAGAACCATGAATCGTTCAGACCGACGATCGATAAATCGTAGGTAACACTGATGGGTTCATTGTTGAGAAGCGTAACGGTGTAACCGACCGGCACACCGGCGGCAACGCTTGAACCAGCCGGGTCAATTGACAGGATGTGATCGGAATAGACACTCGCAGCGGAGAGCAAAATTTCGCCACTGGCGGGAGCTCGGAATTGCACGATGGACTCGCGACTGACCTGACGCGATTGTCCCGGTTGGATGTCGTTGACGATCGTTTGGAATTGGAGCGTCTGCTCGGTGAAGCCGGCGTCAAAATCAAATTCCCAAACCAAAACGTCCGAATGGCTGTCCGACGAAATTCTGTCAGGCGGCACGTTGAACGAGCCGAAATCCAATTGGACACCGTTGTCATTGGGAATGGGAACCTGCACCGATACCGGCGTGCTGCCCAGGTTACCTAAGGAGTAAATCAATAATGCGTCGTCGACGTTTACGTACAGCAATGACCCATCAACGATCGCCGGTTTCTTACCGATGGGATGGCCCGGAAGATCAATTTCATGCGTTACAACCAGATTGGTCGGGTCGGTCGCATCGATCACAAACAGTTTTGGCGTATCTCCGATCGCGCCGTCGCTGGTAAACAGGAAGTGATTGTTGCCGAGCGACTGGACCATTTCCGCCCTCCGCCCGTATCGATCAAGCGTCTGTGAATGCAGTATCTGGGGCTGTCGAGGATCCGAGATGTCAAGCGTCGTCAGAACGATATTCCCCGTCGCCCCAATCTCATCACGGGAAGCGTACGGTTCAGCCCATCCGCCTTCAGCCCCAAGAACAAACGCCAAGTCGCCGTCAATTCCGATACCACCCAAAAACTGAGTTCCCGGGATGACAAAGCCCGTTGTCGCCGGGTTCTGGTCACCGACGAAGGAAAGACTTGCGGGATCACTCACATCGTACAACAAGATCCGACCCACCGAAGGATTCCCATTAACGTCGGTATTAACACTCTCGCCGGGACCGGTCGTATTATTTAGAAAACCCGTGGTACTGAGCGTGTAAAGCGTATCGGAGTCTGCGAGAACCGACTGGAAGTTGATGTAGTCGCCTCCGCTATAACCGACCGGGGCCTGTGTGTAGTCCCCGTTATTGTTGGGAAACGCCAGTGGAGTCAGATTACTGTCGTTCAAATCAAACGAAATGATGCCACCGCTTTGAAAAATGTAGTCACCGGTCGAATCGTTCACACGAAAGTAAAAATGCGGGATATAGACTCGATCACCATTGATCACCAGGTCATGTGCAAACGGGTAATTCGGATTGCTGAAATTGCTAAGCGCCGGCAGTTCCGGTGTGCCATTACCGCTGAGTGAAAAAATATTGAATTGAAACAGGTTGCCAAAGTTGAAGATTGCCGTTTCGCCGACGTGGGCGGTGACCAATCGGTCGCCGACGACTTCACCGACGCTATGACGTCGATTGCTAACAATCGCCAAGTGTTGTGGTTGTGTGGGATCCGAAACATCAATTGATTGGATGCCGCCCGGTCCGAGCACGTAAATGATGTCGCCGTTTGGAACAACACCGTCGACGATCTCACCTTGCAAATCGTTGTTGCTGTTTGGGTCGTCAACCGGAATCACCGAAAGTAATTCAAACGGAGTACCGGAAACCGGCGCCGCGCTGACGTGCAGCGTGTGATTGACCGTTGAGGTTCCCGGCGGCAGCTGCGCCCTATCGATCACATAGGTGGCGATGACCGGTGAGCCGATCAAGATGGCGTCCTGAGCCGCAGCCCCGGGAATAGGCTGGTCGTGATCATCCAAAACGTAGACTTCAATGGTGTATTGCCCCAGTGGCAAGCCCGTCGTGTCCAGGACGCCCAGATCGACATCGGCGAGCGAGGTTTGAACGGTCAGTTCGACCGACGTCGGCGCGGCGAAGGTCGATAGCACTTCGGTTCCGTCGGAGTCTTTGACCGCATAATACACGGCGGCGTGCTGCGCGCGATTGACCGAATTGAGCAGACGGGCGGACAGATGAATCGACTCGCCAGGATCAACAAACGGCGGATCGACTGTGATTCCCGTGACGGTCACGACTTCCCGGCGGACTCGCAACGCCCCGATGGTGTTCTTGGCGAATTCCGCAAACGATCCGCTGACGCGGGCGGTCACGGTAAAATCGAACGCATTCAATTGATCCGGCGCCGTTTCGGTCAGCGTCAACGTTACACTTGCAAACTCGTCGCGACCGAGAACGACAGATGACTGGCTTAGCTGACGGTTGACACTTGGGGGCAATCCAGCAATGTCAATTGAATAGATCGTTTCGTCGGTGCCGATGTTGTGTAGCTGGATTTCAAATTGGCGCGGGACGTTGGGCAATGTGGTTTGAACGTTCGGCGTCAGAAACAGCTCGAAATCACGGCGCCGAATCTCGATGACGCGATCGGTCAAGTTTTCCAGGATTTCTTCGAGTCCGATGACCGCGTCAAGGCACTCCTGCTCCGTGGTGGCTACGGCGAATTGGTCACGTGAGCCGGCGAAATCATCGGCGAGTGGAGAGAGATAGGGATCGACTGATAGAAGTTGAATGATCCCATCAAGGGCGGCGATGATTTGCATTGCGAAAAATTCATTGGCCGGCGTCTGGATCTTGTTCGTGATCCCGATACGCAGATCATCCAGACGGTCGGCCAATGGGTCGTTGCCAGGTGTTTTGCGAACTTCGATTGCCGCGTTGCCGGCCGCTTCCGCACCCGGTGCGACGATGTCCAACCGGATCAATCGCGATTGCGGAACACCACCTCCGAAGTCGGCCGTGATCGACGTCGTCAATGTCGAATGCAAATCGACATCGAATCGTGGTTGCAGCGTCAGAAATTGCGTGACAGACTCGCCGGGATTCAAAGTGACATTCTCGAGTCCGAAAAGGTCCAACCCGTCGGGAAGTAGCGCAGCCAGTTCAACGGTTTGGGGGACATTGCCAGAAGATTGAATCGTCAACTCCGTATCGACGGCCAATCCCGGCGAAGTGCGAAACTTGTCCGTGTCCGTCGACAAGACCAGTCCGTGGATTTCCGGCACGACAAAAGGAACCGTTACCGTTTGCGTCACGGCGCCGTTGGAACGGCTGGTAACCGTAACGTCAAAAGACGCGTCGCTGCCGACAGGCGGCACCATGCCGGTCGGATTCAGATACAGACCGACCGTTGCGATGCCGCCCGAAGGAACCTCAACATGGTTGCCACTGGCAATGACCTCGAAACCAGCGGCCGACATCGCAGTGTTGATGTCGAAAACGTGAGGTTGCGAAGTCTCGTTGTGGATCGTCGCGCGAAACGACGTCGCCACCTGAGCGCCGCCAATCGGAATGAACAACAAATCGTCCTTCACAACATCGACCGCCAATCCACCCTGCAACGCGGTGACTTCGACCGGTACATCGGCATAGACCATCAGCTTGGGGTCCGCGAGCGACTGTGCAGCGATACGTACAGTGTATATGCCCGGTGTGATTCCCGCCGGAGGTGTTACCGTGACCTGGGAGTCCTGATCTGTCTGGACCAGCCAATTCACTTGTGCGGCCGCGTGGACGATGTATGACGAATCAATGTTCGAATCAACATCGATCGGGAAACTGATGGAGCCGCCAGGGCTTACCGTCAATGCGTTCGGCGGGCCTGCGATACTTACGACGTGTTGCAGTGTGCCGTCGATCAAAATCGCGTCAAGGATACCCTGGTCCCAGATCGTGATTTGGCCGGCAAATCCGTTCACTGCGGCGCCGGTGCGAAGTTCCAAAGGCACGCCGGAAATCGAGGCGTCCTGCTGGCTCGATCCGATTGCAAGCGATGACCGCTGTGCATGCACATCAATCGTCGGTGCAGAAGTCGAGATTTCACCACTGCCTGAGACATCGGCAAGCGTGGTTCGAATCAAGTAATCTCCGGGCGGAAGAACTGCCCCACCGAACATGATCGATTCGGAGGCCAGCGCCAGTTCCACATCACCGGTCAAGCGAGCTTCATAGTGTCGCCACTGAGTTGCGATTGCGAGATCGGGTATTTCAGCGGTCGCATAAGATGCGACGGAACCGAAACCCGATACCGCATAATCCGTGTTACCACGAACAAGGATATCCCTTGTGTCGTTGCCAACAATGTTTATCGTTCCTTGACCGATTGAAATGCCGTCACGAAAGATTTCACCGCTCGGAATGTCGACATCCGTTGCACGCAGCACGGTAATTGTGTCGCTTGACCATGAAGTCAACAGGTCGCCTTCGACGCGAAGTGAAGACGTTTCGATGTCCGCTGAAATCGAGTTACCTTGGCGTGAGGCCTGGACGATCGCACCACTGCTGCCTTGTCGGTGCCGTGGTGAAAATGGCATCGGGTCGTACAACGCCCCGGGCAAGGGAGGGTCAATCGCTGCATAGAAGTTACTCACGATCCCCATCCCGAATCCGATCGCGAACGCCGGTCTTTTCGTCAGCAAGTCTGCGTAAAGTCTGTCAAGAAAAGTCTGAGATGCGGTCAGCATCACGCTGACAAAGTTCTTCAGATCTGCCTGTCGGGCGTTGAAGTCGTTGGCAAATAACTTGTAGATCCCCGCTCCAAACGATTTTGCGACGAGTAGCGTTGCATGTTTGCCGAACAGGCCTGCGGCATATCCGCCAACGACCTGGAGGCCAAGATCATCGCTGTGGCCCAACTCAAGGGCGTAGGCGGCAACCGTTTCATTGATCCCGTGTGTTCCGTTCTCCAGCACCCCAACGGTTTCACCGGTATCGGCGTCTCCTTCAAACCATCCGATGTGATTTTGGTCGCCGATCGGCACCATTTCGCCGGGAACGATGACAAAGCGTCCTTGCGACAATGCTTGCGAGATTCTGGCGACGGCTTCTGCGGACAGGTTCAATGCGTCAACGTCCTGGACTCTTCCGGGAAGCAACGTGACCGGAGAGATCCCCAAATCGAAGGCTGCGTCGAAGATGGCTCGTACGGAGACCGGTCGATCGAGTCCAGGCAGGGGATCGGTAATGTCACCGAAGAGCGCTGCTTCGATGGCGTTTTCCATGAATCCCCGCTCAGCATTAAACGTGCTTTCAACGCCGATGTTCTGGCCCGGAGCCGCGATCACACGTTGTTTCGTGGAACGAATATCGAACTGTTGGCTTAGTTTTGCCTGGCCGCCGTCGATCGTCATCGTCGACGATGCGATCAGAACGCGTGGCCGATTGAGATAGCTGCGTACCAGACTGACTTTGCCGGTCGACGTGGCAACATCAGACGCTGCCAATTCGAATTCGGCGATCTTCAATCGTTGAGCTGCCGTCAACAAGTCTCGCATCTTGTTTACCAACTCCGCAGCGATAGTCGACTCATCGGCCAACGTCTTGGTGCCGACATCATTGACAAACTCAGGAAACTCCTCGCGTGATTGGGCTCCCAAGCCGGGACCATTCAAGCTGTCGAAGGGACGTTCCCCGGTCCAGACTCCAACGGTAAACAGATCGAACGGGCTGATCGAAGGGGCCGAATCGGGGGACACCGACACGGTCGTTCCGCCGACTCCGTTTCGGGATGCAAATCCGATGCGGTCAAACAGCGTGCGGCTGAATCGCTCGACGATTCCGCCTGGAGAGTCGATGTCGATCTCCAAGAACAGTCCGGTCACGACAGAATTGCCCAACGGAAAATTCGTGAACACTTCCTGAAACACCGCGTCTCGAGTTAATACGTCACGATCAAGGGAAAGTGCTTCGTCACCGATCCGCAGATACGGTGTGTACGAATGGGTGATCGCCGATACGGCAGCGGCAGCGATCGCATTGGAACTGACATGGTGGCCGACCGTAATGGGACGCCCGACAAGTGCGGCCGACGGATAGGTTTCCTCCAAAACCGTGACCGTACTGAGACCATTTGTTAGCGCAAAGGCGGCGCTGGCTTGACTGTAGGATTCGACGTCCAAACGTACGGTGACGCGATGTTGCAACGACTCGGGAACTTGCGTGAAGGTTCCCGAGACGTTGGCAAGCACGGTCCCCGGCAGCGTACCCGACAGTGAAGTATCGCGATCGACCCAGCCGGCTCCCAAGTCCATTTGAAACCAGAAGTGTTCCTGGACTTCCAACTGCAACGACGTCTCGTTTCCAGGATCGGATAGGATCGCGTCCGGCGGCACGAACCCAACCGTTTGCATCGGATCGGGAAACATCGAAAGAATCAAGTCACGGGCAGTTTCGATCGCAAGGGTTCCGCGCGCGTACCGCGCCGGAATCCCCGAAGCACGAAGCAATGCGACGGCCAGACTCGCTTCGTCTAGCGAGTTGCCCGAGTTTGCCCACAATGTGCCGCGTGCGCCCCGAAGCGATCCGGCGTAAGCCTCGAAGCTGATTTCGTTGCGCAGGAAATCGACGATTTTGTCGGGATGCTGGTCCAAGTCGGCCGCCAGCCCCGCGACATAGGGGTCTGTCGAATCGGCATCGGTGGTCGCAGCCAACAACGCGTTGTCGATCGGATCATCACGCAACACAATGGGTGCCAGACCGTCATGGACCGCCATTCCGTTCAGACTTGCAAAAGCGTCAACCCTTTCGTCGATCTGGTTTGATGTATCCGAATCACGTACGACCGTTAAGACAACTGATTTTGACTGGCCGGCCGGGATTTTGCCCAGGGACCAAATTTGCGAATCCCCACTGGGACTTGATGGTGTCGATGCTGAAACCAAGATAACGTTTGGCGATAACGTCACAGCCAAAAGGCCATTTTCGACGATTCGAGGCGTCCTGTTGTAAACCGTATAACGGATTTCAATTTCATCGTCCGCGACAAGTCCATCGGTCGTATAGACCGATAGGGTTCGGCCCACAGCAATGGTTCGATCTCGATTGTGTTCCGGGTCGATCGATTGAACCACAGAAATAGGTTCCGCAGAAACGAACACGTTGTTGGATCGATCACCGTCGATCAATTCTCCGCGGCGATCTGAAACGACGATGACGTTGTATTCACCAAGTGGAACGGATGGAGTCTCCGCGACCAGCGTCTCGGTGTAACTGTCGTTCGGGTTCAGTGATGATTCGCGTCTAATTCGTCCGATTTCAATATCTCGGAGGTCAAAGATGTCGTCTTGAGAAAGGTAGATGACGTCATCCCAGGATTTCGAAACAGCATTCGTGGAATCGTTTCGCACTTCGTAGGTGATTGCAACCGGCTCGCCTTGAATCAGACCCGCTGGATGCTGGACATCGATGACGTTCACGTCAACGGGACTTTCGACCAATGGAAACTGTGTGATCGTTCCGGAAAACCCTTCGATGATTTGGTCAATTCTTTGGCCGGTTTCGATGTCGTGCCTGACAACACCATGATTGGTACTCAAATAAACCAGTCCATCGTTACCAATAAAGACGTCATAGACAAACTCATCCGTGCCCAGGCTGGAAATTAGTCTTCCCTCCGGCTTACCGGTCGTCCCGTTGAAACGGCGGACGTCGCGGGTTGTGAGTTCGGCAACATACAGATTTCCGTAGGCGTCGATTTCAAATGTCGCCGAATCGTCGAGGCTGCCGCTGGGAACCAATTCGCTGATGAAGTCGCCACTCACCGAGTCAAACTTCAAAATTCGGTCTGCCAGGGTGCCCACCAGTGGCTCGGAATCAAGGACCAGCAGATCACCGTGATCGTCAAATCTGATTCCTGTCGCCCGGGCCACCCGGCCCACCGCAATCGAATTCACGTAATTACCGGTTACGCCATCAAACCGCAGTACGCCACCGCTACCAATGGTGGCAACGTAAAGATCTCCATTGGGTCCGAACTCAATTTCGCTGGAACCGGAAAACCCGCCATCGCCCGTATCGACAAAGACATCAAGAAAACCTCCGTCGTCACCGCTGTAGCGCAGGATCTTTTCCGCTCCCGCCCGATTGCTGATAACGTACAAATTGCCATCGGGACCAAACTCGGGATCCCAAGGTGCTTCCAGACCACCGGATCCGCTGGAAACAAACGCGCCCACTTGCTCTCCCGTCGCCCCGTCAAATCGCAAAACACTGTTTGTCGGACCGTGGGCCAACAAGATGTCTTGCGCCAACAAGAGTCGGTGCTCGAGCGGTTCCAGCCGAAGGATGGAACGTCGCCGAACGCTATGTTTTTTCGCTCGCCGATGTTTCCAGGTCGGTCGTTTTACGGTAACGGTTAGATCAGGAGAGGGCATTTGTGCGAAAAACGTTGGGGCAGCTAAAGAGTTGAAAACCGATCTCTATTACTTGCCCCATGAGATATCGTGACAAACTATTCCTGGTCTTTTCGGAAATTCGCATCTCCCATCCCCACGTGTGACCACTCCAAAAAACGCTCGGTTTCACGTAAATCCGCAAGTTCAGGATCTCGCAGGATTGATTCGGCGGCCGCCCCCGAATTGGCTAGACAACGGACCCCGAGATGACCGTACTGGTCGCGGACCGATGCGGAATCAGCGCCCGCGTCCTTTTCGAGCATCGCCAGCGAACGCGAGGCGATTCGGGCCAGCGACATCCATGTCGATGGATCAACGGTGGGTTCGTCCAGCACACGACGAATTTCATCAACGGCATGCTCGTGCGTCCCATTGATCGCGTACTCGTTGGCCATTTCGGCTCGCGTTTGCCACTGCAAAACCCCGTCCGCATAGGACAATGCTTTCTCCCACGCGACCTGGGCCTGTGGATCGCGCGTCCGGCTGAGGATCCAAGCCTTGACCCTTAACAGGCCGTGCATGACGGCGCGAGAGGACCGTTCGTCGGGATTCCGGGTCAAAACGTCATCCATGATCTGAATCCCTAACGCCAGTCGGTTCACCGCTTCCTGTCGGTGACCGAGATGAAACTCAATCAGCCCCCAATGTCGATAAGTTTCCGCCAATCCGCGACAAACCGGATCGGAATCAGCTCGCGGGGCATTCTTCCAATTAGATTCAGATTGGCCAGCCCGTTGGATCGCCTCGTCTAATTGTCCCGAATCGATGCAGGCGAGCACCAGTAATTGCAGCGTTTCACCAAGATCAACGCGTAACGATTCGTCGGCGTCGGACTGGTCCAGCAATCGAGTATACAGATCAACGGCAACGACAAGATTGTCATCAGCTAGATCGGGAGACCGGTCCGCCAAATAGGCTTCGCCAAGATGGCTGTGCGCCTGGGCCAAATTGGTTTGAACATGTGGGAACTCCGGTTCGATCTTTCTGATCCCGTCGAGAATGTTGACCGAGTCATTGAACAATTCAATTGCTTTGGCAAGATCGCCGGAACGACGTGAGACTCGGCCACGGTAGTATTGGCAACGGGCCAGAAAGCGTGCGACCAATAAGTTTGTCGGATCGGTATCGTGAAGTGGTTTCAGCCGATCAAACGCTGACTGAAGATCATCGGATGCCTTGTCGTTTCTTCCCAACAGGAACTGCATGCTTCCGGCATAGACCAACAGGCTTCCTCGTGCCTGACGAATCTCCGAATCCGATTCATCGGCGTCGGACAACACCTGATAGTAATATTGCAGCACTCGATCATAAAGTTGTCTTGCATACTCAGTTGCAATTTCCGAATCACGACTGTGACGACCGACCTGCTGTAGCAAATCGTCAAGAGCCTGGTACCCGAGCTGGAAGTTGTTCATCGCCAGGGTCTTCTGTGCGATGGCATTGGCTTCATTCCGATTGGATCGCAAAACTTCGGCCGCCAATACTCGATTGTGCCGAATTGTGACGACAGCCAAAACCAAACAGGCAATCAAAGTCGATGCGACAAAGGCCGATCTGGCCGGATGCCGTCGCATCCATTTTGCGCCTTGATCAAGCAAACCCGCCGGTTTGGCCTTGATCGGTTCACTGCGCAAATATCGTCGCAGGTCATCGGCCAATTCCGATGCACTCTGGTAGCGTCGCGAAGGATTCTTTTGCAAACATTTCAAACAGATCGTGCATAAATCGGTGGGAACCCTTCGCGACAAACGTTTTGGCGATAGCGGTTCATCGTTACGCACCTGGTCCAGCGTCTCCATCGTACTCGGAGCAACAAACGGGGGACGCCCGACAAGTAACTCGTAAAGAATCGCACCGATAGCATAAATGTCGGTCGCGGGACCAACGGATTTGGAATCACCAACAGCCTGTTCCGGCGCCATATAGTTCGGCGTACCAATCACAAGCCCCGTTCGCGTAGCATCATTCGAATCATCAAGTTGCTTCGCCAACCCGAAATCGGCAATCTTTGGAATCGCTTTGCTAAGCAGTTCATTTCGATGCAACGACCCGTGCGATTCCTGTTTGCATGGTTCGGCGTCAACACCCGAGAGCAGGATGTTGGACGGTTTCAAGTCCCGATGCACGATTCCGTTTCGGTGCGCAAGTTCAATGCCGTCAGCAATCTTGGCAGTCATCTCCGCGGCCAATCGTGCCGGTACCGGTAGGCCGCCAATTCGCCCGGACAGCGTTCCACCGGTAACGTATTCCATGACCAAGTACGGCATAGCGTTGAATTCGGCAACTTCATGGACCCGGACAATGTTGGGATGGCTCAGGCACGCCGCCGATTCTGCCTCGCGCTGAAACCGGATGCGTTCGTCAGCGGTGGCGTGGATTCCAGACTGAATGAATTTGATCGCTACCGTACGATTCAAACTGGCTTGCTTGGCGCGACAGACCAACCCCATCCCTCCGCGACCGATCAGCTCCAAGCTGTGGAACCCCTCTGGCGCGCAAGGCACCGATGACACGTCGTCACGTGGATCGTCAGATGCGCGATCCACGCACTTAACGACGCTTGCCGATCGCTTCTCGTGCCGAAGCCGCGCGTTCATAAAAGCATCTCGCCTGTCACGTTGCGGACCGCCTGCGCGGGGCGGAGGTGGAATCCCTTCGTGATCGGCCCAGTCGTCCTGGTCCAGCCCCTCCGATTCGACTTTTTCGCCTTTGTTCGATCCCATGGCGTGGGCTTTTCCGGGAAACGAGTCATGGACATTGGGAAAACCGCTTCATTTTCAATCCCCCTGTTCCGAAAGTCAAAGTTCAATTCATCAAGCGACGATTAAAATAGCGGCGTCCACCAATGGATTCCTACGCCGCCGCGACCGAGTGTTCCGAAACGAATGCCCTCCGACCGTCCCCATTCCCGACTTTGCGATATTTCCACACGCTGGTCGCTCGTCTTCCAGGCACACGCGGAAAGTGACGATCGATCCAATGACGCTCAAGTTCTATTGATGGAAAGGTACTTTGGAGCGGTCTATCGGTACTTGCTGTCCATCTTGCAGAATGAAACCGAAGCGGACGATTTGGCGCAGGAGTTTGCGTTGCGTTTTCTGCAAGGTGACTTCCATCGCGCCGAACCCAGCCGCGGACGATTCCGCGACTATGTGAAGACTTCTTTGCACAATATGTTGAAAGATCACTTTCGCAGTCGAAATCGAAATCCGTGCATCGCCGAGCCGACGTCCGAAATCTGTGATCCGAACTTCGTCTATCCCGAGAATGAGTTCCAAGCGAGATGGCGCGACGAACTGCTGGAATGGACGTGGCAGGGTTTGCGAGAATTAGAATCCGAGGGCAGGACACCCTATTACACGGCGCTGCGTTGGCGTGCCGAACGTCCCGATGCGACCGCAGCGCAATTGGCAACGGACTTGAGCAGCCAACGGGGCGTCGCATACTCCGAGGCCAACGTCAGGCAGATCCTGAGACGTGCACGCGAACGATTTGCCGAATTGTTACGAGCCGAAGTGGCGCGATCGATCGAATCACAGTCACATGAACAACTGGAAGAAGAACTCGCCAAGTTGAATCTCTTGCAGTATTGTCGCCGCAACTCCTAGCATCATGCACCGACACCGCGAAAAAGG
Organism: Planctomycetales bacterium; assembly: GCA_020426665.1. Taxonomy (GTDB): domain Bacteria; phylum Planctomycetota; class Planctomycetia; order Pirellulales; family Pirellulaceae; genus Stieleria. The sequence continues at coordinate 25 of JAGQPO010000222.1, read as the reverse complement.
GGAAGGGGGTAGTTTTTGAAAAACT
>JAGQPO010000221.1 GCA_020426665.1 Planctomycetales bacterium | reverse complement strand
TGGGCAAACCCGTACCCCAAGGAATGCATAGATTCCGCTAGAGTCAGAAGAGTGTCGATTCACGAACCTCTAGCCAACAGTTTTCAAGATGCGGTCGTTCAAAATCCTTCTGGTGATTGTTTCATGTGTTTGGCTGCATGCCGACTTCGCCGTCAAAAGCGATGCAGCCGACAGCACTAGCTCCAAACCAAATATCGTCTTCCTGTTCGCAGACGACCAATGCACCTATTCCGTTGGATGCTACGGCAACAAGGACGTGATCACACCGAACATGGACGAACTTGCCCGTGATGGCGTGGTGTTCGATAGACACTACAACACGACGGCCATCTGCATGGCCAGCCGATCGAATGTCTTTACCGGGATGTACGAATACAAGACGGGATGCAACTTTACCCACGGCGACATGCATGCCGATGTTTGGAAGCTGTCCTACCCGGTCCTGCTACGCAAAGCCGGCTACTTGACCGCTTTCGCAGGCAAATTCGGAATCGTCGTCCAAGGCAAAGGACTTTGCGAAGACGATTTTGATTTCTGGGGCGGCGGTCCGGGGCAAACCAATTACGCGACCGCCAAAAACCAGTCGATGCAGAAATATGCCAAAGAGTACCCGCATTCAACATTGTCGTATGGGGCGTTCGGGCGTGACGTCATCCGCCAGTCAGTCCAACAAGGCAAACCGTTTTGCCTTTCAATCAGCTTCAAGGCGCCACATAAACCGGCAACTCCGGATCCCCGATTCGATGACGTCTACAAGGGCAAGCAATTCACAAAGCCGGCAAACTTCGGCCGCCAGTACGGCGAACACCTGTCGCCGCAAAGCAAAGCGGGGCGGCAATATCCCCGGTTCACCGAGTGGAATTATGACACGGATTATGACGGCGAAATGGCAAAGTATCATCAACAGGTCCACGGCGTCGACGTCGCCGTCGGAATGATCCGCGACGAATTGAAAGCCCAAGGGATCGAAGACAATACCGTCGTCATCTACACCAGCGACAACGGATACATCTGCGGATCACATGGCTACGGTTCCAAAGTTCTGCCGATGGAAGAATCGTCGCGGGTTCCGCTGATGATCTATGATCCCCGCAGCCCCGCCAGCGGCAAACAGATTCGATGTGGCCAGTTGACTGGCAACATCGATTTCGCACCTACAATCTTGGAACTGGCTGGCCTCCCGATTCCACCCAACATGGATGGCGACAGTCTGGTCGAATTGATTCACAGCCCAGACGCGGGTGGACACGACCAAATGTCTTTCATCAACGTCTATGGACCGCTTCCGACACACAGCCTTAGCTGTCTGACCAAACGCTACAAATACACGTATTGGTGGTATGGCGATGACAAGATGGAACCCGTCGAAGAGTTGTTTGATCTCGAAAATGATCCCCTGGAGCTAACCAATCTTGCCACCAGCCCCGGCAGCGCGCCGATACTTGACGACATGCGCAAACGGTACGACGTGGAACTCGAAAAGTGGAAAAAGGAAGCGGTCGATTACAACGACTACCAGCGCTACGGAATCCTTTTTGATCGCAACATCCCGCCGGAGAATAAAGAACGAAACTCGCAAGAGTGACTAAAGCGTTGTCAGGCACCAATGACGCGGGCAAATGTTCGTTTGTTTCCGCTGAGGCTCAAAATCCGCCTTGTGCTTTACTTCGAGCCGATCAAAGAGTCGGTAGGCCGCCTCGAGGTCCTGCCACAGGGGATTTTGACTTGGCAACGACGTCTCTGGAGACGCGAGTACATTGACCGCGACTGGACATCGTCGATAGACCTGTGCGGCTCGTCGTCCCTGTCACGCGTTGGTTGTCGGTTCACGTCTAGCTTGTGTGTGCGCGTCTCGACAGAATGACAATCATGAATCGTTTTCGTACTTGTCCTTATCACGTTTGTCGGTGAATCGGCAGCCAATCGGCAGTCTCTCTCGGAGTCGAGAGACGGCTTCGTCGGACACTTCGGGTGTCAACAGCGTCAAATGTTGTAGCTGCGTGAGATTGGCTAACGGTTCGACGCCGGTGTCAGTGAGATCGCCCTCCCAAAAGGTAATCGTTTCAAGTTCAGGGAATTGCAAAAGGATCGAGACGTCGGCGTCCTGGAACTTGCACCTCGCGAGAAACTCAATGTTGTTCACCCGAAACTCGTCCTCTGGGAGAGCATATTTCCACCCGCGAGTGCCAACGAAACCAAGCCTCCCGCCAAGATCAAGGACTCGCTGTGCTGCGGAGCGTATCTCGGAACCGTTCGCTTTGAACGTCGGTTCTTGCGACACCGTCGGTTCGACTTCTGTCTCCGCTGTTTGTGTTCCGCCGAGGTTCCAGACGACCACCGGCATATGGCCACCGGCCAGCATCAACCGTGTCCCGTCATCGGAGAAAGACAAAAACTTGACAAGGTCAGCGTTTTCGCTGGTCGAACTGTACTCGTACATCCAGCGTTTCACCTCGGCGCCTGTGGCAACATTCCATAGGCTCAATTGATGTGCATTGGTTCGTCCAGCAGTGGAGGCGAGCCACTTTCCGTCGTTGGAGAATTGCACGCAGTGCACCCGACCATTCTGTTTCCCGCTGCTCCATAACTCCTTTCCTGTCGACGTGTCTAAGATTGCGGCGTACGAAGGCGATCCCCAAAGCGTTCCATACGCCAACCGAGATCCGTCCGCCGAGAGATCCATTCCCGTGATTCGTTTCATGCCTGCAACTTTTTCGTCGAACTCGAATTCAACCGGAATATTTTCTCCCGTCGTGGTATCCCAAAGGGTTGGGCCCTCTCGTAGCGTAACGACAGCGACCATCCGCCCGTCTGCGGAGGCGTCAATGCTGTCGGCCCACTTTTGCTCGTCCATTCTGGCTTGAAACCGACTGATCAGTTTTCGCGTGGAGACTTCCCATGTGAAGAACGTCGACATATTCTTCAGCTTGCTATGATCATTCCCCATCGCAATCAGCTTCGTGCCGTCCGCCGAAAGATGAACCCACAACACACGCTGTTCGATGGGTGATTCAAAGGGCTCGCCGACCGACTCAAATGACTTGCCGTCCCAGAGCCGTATTTTTTTGTTGTCGTGTCCTGTCGCGATCAATCGTCCATCGGACGAAAAAGCAATGGATATCGCATCTTCCATTGCAGATGGTATGTCCAGGATTTCCTTTGACTCCACGTCGGAAATCGTCAGCGGTGCATCACCAATCCGAAAGGCGACACGTCTGCCGTCGGGAGAAAGCGTCGCCAAGTGCCAGTTCCGAGAATTCTCCCCACCGTGCTGCCATTCATTTAGAAGCTCGACATTCGGATCGATGAATGAAACACTACCAGATTCAGGCTTCGTTGGAGTTTCAGCGTTGACCTGCGAGGGGAGTTGATCCGTGGGCACAATGGTCGCCGCTTTCGCAGACGCTGTCGCTGGATTCTTTGCATTCACTTGGTCAGAGTCTGCCTGAGATCCCGTGCGAATCGTAACGTCTCCGGAGTCATCGACTTGCACGACCGCATTGGAATTGTCGTCCAATACAATTTTGCCGCCGCTGAAGTAAATCACAACACCCAGCAGTAATGCGATTCCACCCGCAAAGCCCGATGCGATGACGAGATTGCGACGGCGACGACGATTTCCGTTGGAACTGCTACTGGTTCTTGGTCGCGTCGAACGTTTGGCCGCCATTGGATCATTGGTAACAATCGATAGTCTTGCGGGTTCAATGTTCGTTCCGCCCACGTTTGCGTCAGCCTGAGCCGCGAAAAAGGCATTCAAGGCTCCGGTTTCGGTCAACCCGTTTTCGCCCGACTCCGATGTGGATGCGGTCGATCTATCGGATGCGGATTGTTTTGGCCTCTTTGCTTGACCGCACCCTTTTACATAGGACTTTAACGCGACAGAAACGTCTTCCATCGACTGGAAACGCACTGCTTTGTCCTTTGCCATCATCTTGGCGCATATCGCCTCTAGTTCAGGATCGATGTCCTCGCGGATTGTTGATGGTGCGGCCGGATCTTCGTGCACAATTCCATACACGACCGTCGCAATCGGCCCGCGAAATGGAAGGCAACCGGTCAGAAGTTCGTACAAGATGACGCCGAGTGAATAAATGTCGGCCGACGCGCCGACGTCTTCCAAGTCCCCCCGTACTTGTTCAGGGGACATATACGCCGGTGTGCCGACCGCCATACCACTCTGTGTCACGCGGCTTTCGGCATCCATTTGTTTGGCCAGCCCGAAGTCCATCACGATCGGCTCCTTTTTCAGATCGATCATGATGTTGGCCGGCTTTAAGTCACGGTGAATGACGTTGTGCTTGTGAGCTTCGGCTAATGCAACAGCGAGCCGCTGCACCAGAATTGCGGATGTCTGTTGCGGTGGCAGTTTGTCCGGCTTGATGAAGTCGGACATGCAACGGCCTTTGACTAAGGCCATGGAAATAAAATGCCGCCCTTCGATTTCGCCGACATCATAAATCGGACAGATATTACGATGCTGGAGCTTGGCTGCCGCTCGGGCTTCTCGGTAAAACCGAGTGAACATGTTGTCAACATCAGCACCGCGGAAGCTGGGCGTCTTGATCGCGACTTGGCGATCGAGTTGACTGTCGTGAGCCAAGTACACTTTTCCCATCGCACCCGAACCGAGTTCCTTCAGAATTCGGTAACGCCCAAATTCGACAGGAAGATCATCAATGGCACCCCGTCGTCCGCCATCTTTGGTGTCGCGAAGTTGATCGATGCGACTGGTATCGACCGATGCTTGAGCATTCTCGGTGTCGGTGCGACCCGCCGTGGAAGATCTGCGTGTGCTCGAATCTACCAGCTCACTTGCAAGTCGCTTGACCTGACCAAATTGTTTGGGGAAACGGGTCCGATAGCTGTCCAAGGCCAGTTGTGAATCGAAACTGGCTCGGGCGTTATACTCCGCCACAACCAATGTGGCGGTGACCGAGTCTGCGGTTCCCAGCGACGGGAACTGTTCCAGATAGTCCTCCAACAGACGTCCCGTTCCCGCCGACCAAGTACGTTGCAGGTCGATTTTCACAAGCTCGGTCAGCGCAAGATGGCGATACTCTTCGTCCGGATGGGATGCCAGCCGTTCTCCAAATTCGTCCAGCGAGTTCGACCTCCAGCCTTCGTCAAACTCCAACAAAATTGACTCGAGTTGGTTGCGTACCGCGATCTCAAGGACGGCCAGTGGATCAGGGGATGACATCATTTCTCCTTTCGCTTCAGCCAACGAAATTCAGCCGGCTAAGTTGCATCGGGTTCCCGTTCTAACTGCCCAATCGCAGCGATGCAGAAAAGTGTTAACCGGAATCTCCTTTTTTTTCAAAATTACCGAGATTCGCGGCCGAAGAGTGATCAAATCGGCTTTGCAGACGCTCCTGAACCAGTTTCAGAATCCGGTGAATCGATTGTCATGACAGATCAAGTTCCTGGGCATTTTCCGAGCGGCTCGTTCGTTCCAAACGCATGGAGCTGATCTCTGCGGCGCGTTCCGGCAACCGATCAAAAACAACCTCTATTTCCTTCCAAAAACGCGAGCGTTTCGACGTGAAACGGCTGAGAATCAAGGATCTGATTTACATCCGACATGGCAAGGTCGGCCGTCGCGTCTCGTCGGTCGGCCGTATCCTTATGCCCTATGCGCCACCATGAGTGAGGCAACGACGCACAACCGCACTACGTTCGTCACCGACTCCGGTCTTCTTGAACAGAGAACTTGAGCATCGACTCGATCGTTGGAGCGGTCGGGCCCGCGAACTTAGAAAAAGTTGAAATAGAGACACCGCTGTTGATGCATGCGATGTCAAATCTTAATTGGGTATCCCGCCAATGCATCGACAACATCCGCGACTGTGTTGCGGACATCCGCACTCGCACCGGGGCAGTCAGCCGAGTCACATAGCGATCAAAAAGTTCTGCGGACGAATCACTCTGGCCAGTCCACTTTTGAAATAACGCAATGGAATCGGCGATCGGCTCGGGAGATGCCATGGCTTGCCGAACGGGTTTTGAAGAAACTCCTGTGGCGTCCGCCAATTCGCACGGACGCCGCCCACAGCCGCCACCAAACGACTTTTCGTGTTTCGTTATAATACGGTGGAAATTTGCTCTTGCCGACCCGCGTCGCTACCTCCATGAAAGACTCTGAAGAATTTATCCCGATCGATCACCTTGAGGCGACGGTCGATTCGGATCCGATGGTGTCCAACGATCCCGATCGGACGACGGGGCGCGAGGCGCACGTGACTCCGAATAGATCAAAGGCTGGTACACAGTGTTCGGACGGTTCCCCGCGTCACCGAGAATCGGTAGGGCAGACACCGATTTCGCAGCAGCCGCTCGGGCGATCGGCGCGACAGACGATCGAGAAAACATGCAGGGCGTTCGTGGACGCATGGAAAGACGCTCAACAACCACCCGACCTTAAAGAATTCCTGACCGGGGATCACGGTAGCGATGATATTCGCGATCTATTGGTGGGTGAATTGGTAAAGCTGGATCTAGAGTTCCGCGAGGCGCTTGACGCTTCCCTGGATGAAGAAGCTTATGTTTCGCAATTGCCGGAATACCGTGAGGCCATTCATCAGGCATTTCATCGATCGGATGCTGGCATCGAAGAAACAAAGTTCATCGACGGAGGCAAGCCGGCCGGTGCAGATCTCATCCATCGGCGGGCAAGTGATCCAAATGCACGTTACCGACCGACCAAACTTCATGCGCGGGGCGGTCTCGGGGCGGTCTATCGCGCTCGAGATCAGGAACTCAACCGTATCGTCGCCCTGAAGGAGATCCTGCCCGAGCATTCGGACAAACCACAGTTCCAGGAAAAGTTTCTTTTCGAAGCTGAAATCACCGGAGCGTTAGAGCATCCTGGAATCGTCCCGGTCTACGGTTTGGGACGCTATAGCGACAAACAGCCCTATTACGCGATGCGTTTCATTCGCGGCCAGTCGTTCGGTGACCGGATTCGTGCCTTTCACGAACACAACCGTTCTCCGAACGCATCGACCTATTACGACCGAGAGTTTCGCGCTCTGCTGAGAAGGCTGTCCGATGCCTGTAACGCAATGCATTTCGCGCACGAGCATGGCGTGTTGCACCGGGACCTAAAACCGGACAACGTGATGCTAGGAGATTACGGAGAAACGCTCGTGGTCGACTGGGGGTTGGCCAAACAGATCGAGAGTCGAGGAGAGGATGCTCCGCTACCGAATGAGGAGACGCTTTTGGGCATGAGGGGACGAGACGACTCATCCAAAACGCGGCAGGGCGCCATCGTCGGGACGCCGATGTACATGAGTCCCGAGCAAGCGATGGGACGCGTTGAAGATTTGGATGGCCGGACCGACATTTACAGCCTGGGTGCGATATTGTTTTACATTGTAACCGGTGAGAGGCCGGTCCATGGAAAGACATCGGTCGACGTCATTCAAAACGTTCGCGTCGGAAAAATCCGCCATGTACATGACGTCGCCCCCTCGGCACCTGGTGCGCTTGCTTCGATCTGTCGCAAGGCGATGTCGCTGGATGCCAACGACCGATACGCAACGGCAATCGAGTTTTCCGATGATATCGAACGATGGGTTAATGATGAATTGGTCATCGCGCACGCCGATCATGAAAGTGTCCTTGAGCGGTCCGGTCGGTTGATACGACGCTATCGCAGTTGGACCATTGCCGGAGCGGTGTCGATGATCGCCATCGCTCTGGTTGCAGTCTCGGCTGCCTTTCTGGTCAACCGGGCGAGAGAGCAGGAACGCGTCGCGAAATTACAAGCCGATCAACACAAACGGGACGCCGTCGAGCGTTATCGTCAATCGCGCGAAGCAATCGATACCTGGTTGGTGCAGAGCAGTGATGCCTTGGAGTTTTTTCCCGGGACACAAGCGGTTCGAGAGCAATTGCTTCAGCGAGCGGTGCGTGACTACGAACGACTTAGCGAGGAAAGAAGTGATGATCCGAATCTGGAATTAGAAAGGGGCCGCGCACTGGTACGCATCGGCGACTTGATGCAAATGCAAAACGACGAGCAATCCGCGGCCGCCTATTTTGACAAGGCGATGGACGTGTTTCGAAGCGGTTTTGGCGATCCGAATCTGGATGTCCCCTATCGCAGCGAGGCCGCCAATGTGCTCGTGAGACAAGGTGTCTCGTCGGTCAATCTGCGGCGAGTCGACGATGCAGAAAGAGACTTTCAAAATGCGATCGAATCGTTGAAGCAAATCGCTGCGAAAACTAAGGATCCGCTACCGACGAAGGTCCATGCATCGGCTCACCACAATCTCGGAAAACTCCTCGCATCGATCGATCCACAGCGGGCAATCGATCATCTTGCCGCCGCGCTCGAGCGATACCGGGAGTGCGACGATCCGTACGATTCGACGGTCGGTTTGGGAGTCGCACACACGCATGACCTGCTCGGCCAGATCTATCGCGATCTGGGGAGTTATGAAGACGCACTTCGTTCGCTCACCACGGGGAAAACGCTGCTGGAGCCACTGGTGCGCGACCAACCCGACCATCCGGAATTCCTGAACGCGTTGGCGTCATTAGATGTCTCCTCGGCGGAAGTTTTTCGCGACCAGGGACTGGACGGCCAGTCAACGATTGCGCTGCGACTGGCGATCGATCATTACCGCGAACTGAGGGCTGCACTCCCAGGTGTGCCACGCTATGCGGAGAACCTTGCGGTTGCCCTGACGAACCTGTCGCTCGTGCTCCACGAGACGGGATGGAATGTTCAGGCGGATGAGGTCGCCGGCGAGGCAGACCAAATCTTGTCCGAGTTGGTGCGCACCTACGGAGAGTCTCCACGTATTCTTGAGGCTTACGCCAGTTGCCAGGATGCACGCGGGCAAATTTTGACGGACCTTTCGGAAGACCCGGGCGACGCGGCGAACGTCGCAGTGAATCTGTTTTTGAAACTCACTGACCAGGCGCGGAGGGAACTGGCCGAAGGAACGTCGGCGGAAGAACGCGTCACTCGTCTTTTCGATCGACTTGCGATCGCGCAAAGTCATCTTGCTCAGCAAGCTCACCGCCAAGGTGACTTCACCGGCGCAAAGCTTCAATTCGAAGAGTCGCTTCAGCGACTCGCTTCATTAATGGAAATCCAGGGAGAGATCCCGCGATTGGTCAGTGCGATGGCCGAAGTGCATCAGAGATACGCCATTCTTTTGAATGAACTTGGGGACGAAGACGACTTGACACATTTTAGAACCGCAAAAAATCTGTGGGAAGGAATCGGCGAGGCTCGCACGGCGGAACATTGCGCCCAGCTGACATGGATGCTAGCGACTTGCCCGGACGAAGAAATGGTCGACCTTGATGCTGCCGCTAAGTTCGCCGACCAGGCCATCTCTTTGTCCCCTTCCAATCCGCGTTTTCTGACCAACAAGGCCCTTGTGGTTAGTTTTCAAGGAAAAGCTCGATCGGCACTGGATCTACTCGATGAAGCAGAGGCTTTGGGAGGAAACAAGATCGACCGTGACCTGTTTGTGCGCTCCATCGCGTTGGAGCAATTGGGGAAACATGACGATGCGCAGGAAGCCTTCGAGCAGGGAGACGCTTGGCGCGAGCAGCAGCGTCCGTTCAACCCGGATCTGACAAGGCTGAAAAACGTGACCAAGAGTCGCCAGCGCGTTTCCGATTAGTCAGACCTCTAAGATCCGACGCATGAAGCCCGAGTCACCGACGTCGGCGGCCGGAGCAGCGCAACGAATCGTCGAATCTCGGTTCGGTGTACACCACCAACGACAATTCAAACAGTTGCAATTTCCGTTCGGTTTGTCCAACCTCGCGGCGTTGCAAGATTTGCTTTGCTGCATCGTTGGGGGCCGCCAAGACGAGCCCAAGCGAACTTTGACTGCCACAAAAAACACGAAAAGCCGCAAAAAGATATCAACTTCCGTACTGGCCGACCGTCATCAGGTATTTCTTAACGTGAAGCTTTGCTGCGCCGAAATTCACAAGCAACCCCGTTTCGATTCGTGATGATTTTAAGTATCCAAGTAGTTGTGCAATGTGTTCGTCTGCTACCGATTTGCATGCCTTCAGCTCGACAATCAAGCACCCTTCAACAAGCAAATCTGCGAAGTATTCTCCGAGTATCGTTCCATCCTCATCGTATACAGTCAGTGGGTGCTGTTGTTTGACGTCAAGCTCCAGCTTCCTGAGTCGATGCCCCAACGCGTTCTCGTAGACCTTTTCTAGGTGCCCATTTCGATGGTACTTGTGAATCGCAAAACTTGTTTCTCTAACGACGTCGCAAAGTTGGTTGATGC
>JAGQPO010000220.1 GCA_020426665.1 Planctomycetales bacterium | reverse complement strand
CATCGACTCGCTACGACATTAGCCTTGCACCCGATTCGTATCGTGATTGTATCCGAGTTGCCAACGCTGCCACCATTTTGCCACCAGATTTTGTTTGGATCGGATAACGTACGATTCAACGCGTCGGACTAGGATTCTTAACCCTACATCATGCGAAGTGAGTACATTAACAGGCCTCGGAGTCGGTATCGGCGATGATAGACGCATCGCAGGCGCCGGTCGTTCGCGCATCCCGCCGGCATGATTGCCGAAGACATTGGGCACATTAACAGGACTGAGGAATGCTTCGGTTTTCGACTTTTTTGACCATCGTGCTTGTCTTGATGTTTCAAGGAACAGTTCATGCCCAGAGTAGGGCGCGCTCGATGCCTAAAGAGGACGTTGTCGATGTTCCCGCCATCAGCGATGGTCTGTGCATCAGCAATGTCTTTCAGTCGAACATGGTTTTGCAGCGTGACAAGCCTATTTCACTATGGGGTTGGGCAGAGTCGGGCGAGGAAGTCAACGTGGCAATCGGCGGGAACCAGAAAACGGTGGTCGCTGACGCTGATCGTTCGTGGAAGGTCACTCTGCCTGCGATGGCTGCCAGTTCTGATCCCGTATCGCTTACCGTCAAAGGCGCGACTGCGACGCTGACACTCGAAAATATTTTGATCGGCGATGTCTGGGTGCTCGGCGGGCAAAGCAACATGGAATTTCCGTTGGATCGAATCGAGAACGGCGAGCTTGAAATCGTTTCCGCAAACTTCCCCAACATCAGGATCTTGACCGTTCCCGCTCTGAACGGGCCGGACAAAAAGCTCGGCTTTCCGCGATTGCATGAGTGGAGCGGTTGGTTCAGTCGGCATTACCGCAAAGGCGACTGGGATGTTTGCACACCAGAGATTGCGCGTGAACTGTCAGCGATCGGATACGTTTTTGCACGTCGTTTGCACATGGCAAGCCAGATCCCGATCGGGGTGATCGACGCGTCACGCGGCGGTACCACGGTGGAGACTTGGACGCCCGATTCCGTGCTAAAGGAAATCGATTCGGAGCAGGTGAAAACGTTGCTTTCGGATTGGGAACAGAAGGTCGCCGATTGGGATTCACAAGCCGACCTTGATCAGCGAATCAAAAGCTATCGGCAAAAAGTGGATCGTTTCAAACGTGACGGCCGCGAAATGCCCGCAAGTGAAACTGAACCGAACGACCTGCGCCCCGGACCGGCGATGGATCAGAATCGTCCCGGTAATTGTTTCGCCAGTATGATCGGCCCGCTGACCGGACTTCAGGTCAAAGGCGTCATCTTTCATCAGGGATACAACAACTGTTTCAACGGAACGAACGGGGCCATCCTGTATCGTCATGTCTTCCCGGAAATGATCGCATCCTGGCGTGCGGCCTTTGACGACCCCGATTTGCCGTTCGGTATCTTGTCCCTGTGCACGGAGGGGCCTGTCCAAACGTTGGACAACTACTGCGAGATGATGGCCAATCCCGGACCCTACATCCGCGAGGCCCAGTACCAGACATTCGTTGATCTGTTCAGTGCAGGCGACCAGAACATCGGTTTCGTCAGTACCTATGATTTGCGTCGCCGTTGGTATCATCCGCAACTAAAAATCCCCGCCGGCGAACGCATCGCCAGGTGGGCGCTTGCGACGGAGTACGGATTCGATCGATCCATCCGGTGGAAGCCGCCAATGGTTCAGCAGAGGAACGTAGGTGAAGGGACCATTGAGCTTCGATTTGACGAAGCGGTCAGCGCCGTGGATGATGGCGGGCCGATTTTGGGATTCGCGGTGGCGGGAGAAGACCGCCGATTCCATCCCGCCGATGCCCGATACTTGGAGCGGACGAAAGACGATCCAGGCGGTCCGCAAACCGACAAGAAAGTCCTGGTATTGGTCAGCCCGATGGTTCCTCGGCCCGTCCATTATCGTTACGCCTGGGCGCGAAGCCCGCTCGGAAATTTGCAGGCAGACCGTATGACAGACATTCCCTTAGCTACCCAACGTAGCGACGACTGGAGACTGGAGAATGTGCCGCTCGGTGTTCATGAAGTTGAAGTCACCGAGAAACTTGATCGCCAACAGAAGCAAAAGTTGATCCAAGCACTTCACCAGCAAGACATCGAACGAAGCTTGATGAAAGCCGAGGCCCTGCGGAGTCCGAGTAAAAACTAAGCGTCTGGCCAGTTTTCGGTTCAGCACCAAGCACGCGATAAATGTCGCCGTTCGTGTCCCCACTGACCTTTTCACAGAAAATGGAACTTCGATGCGTCTCTTTCTCGCAATCGCAACCGCATTCATCACCGGTCTGCACCCAATGCTGCCTGCGATGGCAGACGATCGTACTCGTCCCAATGTGTTGCTGATTACCGCCGACGACATGAATTGGGACTCGCTAGGATGCTTCGGGAACGAGCTCGAAGGAATCACGCCCCATCTGGACAAGCTCGCCAGCGAAGGGGTTCGTTTTGAGCATGCCTATGTGACCATCGCGATTTGTCAGCCCTGTCGAGCCTCGATCATGACCGGACGTTACCCGCACACCAGCGGCGCACTCGGTTTTGACAATATCAATCCGGGCGTCCCAACCTTGCCGGAGACGTTGCGCAAGTCCGGTTACTACACTGCCGCGATCGGCAAGGCCGTGCACACGATTCCTAGTCGCCACAAAACCGCGTTCGATGAAACCTATGACATGCATGAGTTGGGCTATGGGCGATCACCCCAACGCTATCGGGAAACCACTGCCGGCGCAATTGCGAAAGCAAAAGCCGGCGGTCAGCCTTTCTTTCTGAACGTCAACCTGCACGACCCGCACCGCCCCTTCGCGAACGCACCACAAGAACAGCGAGAGAAAAACCCCAAGCTTTGGGAAGGCGTGCCGCTCGTCGTAAACCCCTACACGGCCGACGAGATTCCGCTGCCCGGATTTCTGCCCGACCTGCCAAAGGTTCGGCTGGAGATTGCCGAATATTTTACCTCGGTTCGGCGCTGTGATGCGAACATCGGCGAAGTCTTAAAGGTGCTTGATGAGTCAGGCCAAGCGGACAACACGCTCGTGATATTTTTGTCCGACCATGGTATCGCGGTGCCTTTCGCAAAAACGAACTGTTGGATGCATTCGAATCGCACGCCGCTGATCATCCGCTGGCCGGGAAAAACGCCGCCGGGCGAAACGATTCGCCATACGATGGTCAGTGCGATTGATCTGGCACCTACGATTTTGGATATCGTCGGCCGGGAAAACTTAGCCGGCGCCGATGGTAAGTCGTTTCGTGGGTTAATTGATCCAGCCGTTAATGCTCAAGGTGTTGGCCGTGATCACGTGTTTGTGCATCTCAACTATCCCTATTCCAGAAAGAGCTATGTCATGCGGGGCGTGATTAGCAAGGACGGCGGATATATCTGGAACGGATGGGCTGACGGCAAAACGAAATTCAGCAACGAATCCATGTCTGGACGCACCTTCAGCGCGATGTCGGAAGCCGGCAAATCGGATCCGGCCATCGGCGAGCGTGTGCGTCATTATCTCTTTCGTTGTCCCGAGGAAATCTACGACTACGCCAAGGATCCAGATGCCTTACACAATCGAATTGATGATCCCGAGATCGCAGACGAGTTGAACCGCGCGAGGTCCGAACTGCTGGACCACATGCAACGGACAAACGATCCGCAGTTGGAGAACTTGAAGATGTATATGAAGTTAAACGGATAATGGTCAGCATTCCATCACTTGCCAACGCAACATCGGCAGCCATCATTTTTCGTTTGGCAAGGAGCACCAGTCGCAGAGATCGCTTTACTTTTCGGTTTCGCAGGCTGCGATGTTGATTCGGCTGGTCATCGTTTTATGGCCAAGGAAAGCGGTGGTTGTTCGGACGCAACGGATCATGCGAAGCAACGTGGGAACCCCGCCAGAAAATTTGAAATTTTTTCCGGAACCATAAAAAGGCTGACAAGCATACGTTTGTGGCGTGCAAAAAAAATCGTGTGACGATCAAATATCTTCTGAGTCTTCAAAGGAAGTTAGTAACTCCGTTAAACAAAAAGCTTGACTTTGGTCCGCTTGGGAGCTCGAATCAAAAGGAGTTCGCGGTTAGAGTGGGCATCAAGATTTGCGGATCAAACGTTAAGAAAAGATCTCATATCAAAAGGGGCGATATGATCGATTTACTTAGACGTTGTCTGGAAGACGACGACGGAGAGGCGTGGCACGAGTTTTGGACCATCTTTCAGGAAGTTGTTCTTGGGTCCGTTGGTAAACTCTTGCTTTCCGCGGGGTATCGCAGGGACGATGTCGATGACGTGACGATGGACATCTATGTCAGACTCGCAGAATCGCATTACCGCAGGTTAAAGACATTTCGGGGAAGTGATCTTTCCCAATTGTCTCACTGGTTGCGTCGGATTGGCGTCAACTCAGCGCGAGATTGGTTGCGAGCGAATCTAAAACACAGAATTCGCCAGTGATCTTTGCATGATCGAGGTTTGATTGAACCTCACAACTGCGGAGGCCAGAGTATTGAAGTCGCGTTAAGAGCAATCGAGGTTCATCCTTGTCAAATGGGTCACTTCAGATGCGGTTTTCAGGAATTCGGTTATCCGTTTCTGCATTTATCATTACCTTGATGACGGCGGTTTTCGTCGACACGCTATCACCGACACAGGTGGTTGCGGCAGAATCGGCTACCGAGGAACTAGTCGTTTCTGTCGTGGGTTATCGCGAGGCAGCGATGCGCGACACGCTGGACGAAGGCTTCGCCGTCTATGACGCAACTGATTTGATGGTGATTAAACCGAAGGAGCATGCGGGCATGATGGTTCTATACCACTCAATGCCCAAACCAAAGCCCGTGGAAATCGATTGGCGCGAAGATTCACTTTCAGATCGATCCCAAGCTATTGGGCAAGGGAGTGGGGCATGTATTTTCGGCCGCCGTTGACGATCTGCAAGTGATCAATGACGCAGGTGAAGGCGCGGCGTGGTCAGCGTATGAATCCGCCGAGGCAGCTGCGGCTGCCGCCTGGCAAACGGCTGCTGATGCGGCCGCGGCGCAATACGATGCGGATGTTGCAGCCGCCGACGCCGCATGGGATGCAGCGGAAAGCGCCGCCTGGACCGCATTCGAAAGCGCCGAAACAGCCGCTTCGGCCACTTGGGCTGCCGCAGCGGCGTGAGATTCAGCCGAAGCCGACATTGCGGCCGTCGGGGCATACTCTGCCGGTTTGGACGCGCTGTATGCAGAAGCGGATCAGCAAGGGACACAACAAAGTCAGAAAGGATGGACGCCGGAAGGCGTGAAGAAAATTCTGGATCAGGCAAATCCGGAATTCCAAAATTACATCAGGGACAACAAAGTGAAGGTCATTCGATTTGATACGGCCTTTGACAACTGGAAATACACCTCGGGTGCAAAGCAGGGCAAGGCGGAGGAATCCGAGTTGACCGGTCTGCGTGGCAACAGTTCGGGGGACGACATTCGCCTTCGAAGTAATCTCAGCGACCAGGAGGCTGCGCTCATGCTGATGCATGAGCTCTATCACCTATGACGCCCGACAAGCCAGGTAGGGCAGGTTCCTTGGACGAAGAGGTGCAGGCACGCGTCTTCACAGAGAAGATCGCAATCAAACTAGGGTACCCTGAAACCAGCCCGAATTATCGAAACGCCGATGGAACGGTGAACGAGGCCTTCATTACGCGTCAGATCAACGGGTCGAGCCATTACAATCCGACTGACAAAACGCGAGTGGGACGCAGGTATGTCGGCGAATGCACGGTTCCCATTCCCTAAGCCGAAGCGAACATCACGCACGCCGTTTCATGGGACAGCTAGGTCTTGTCCCGTGGTGTTGGCCGAAGCAGGGTACTAAACGATCGATACCATGCCGAATGATTTGCCACCATGACCTTTTCTGTGTGGATCAATGCACGGAAGCTGCCCGGCGATGGCGGAAAGCAAGTCTGCCAGACATATGTCGAGGCGGCAATCTCCAACCACAGTCTTGCCAATCTTCTTGCCATCGCTGATCAAGAAAGTTGCGATGTCGTCAACGCCGGTCGGCAAGTCGATGGGGCCGGACTCAATTAGGTTGATCGTGTCCTCAAGACGAACCTTCTTGGTGGCATCTCCATCGGATTCTCTGATTCTTTTGTCGATTGATCTGAGAAACAATGCCTGAGAAACAATGAGCGCCGAATCAACGTAAATCGGGCGGTGCCGCCAATTTGCCACCACCCGCCCAAGCGTGGGCCTTCGATTCAAGAGACGGGATTTGAAAAACCCCGCAATTTCCAGTGCGGATGAGAGGATTTGAACCTCCACGATCTTATCGATCACTAGAACCTGAATCTAGCGCGTCTGCCAGTTCCGCCACATCCGCTTGGTTCCTTTTGAAGAGCGAACTCGGTTGGGTGAGGTTCGCTTTTCAATAGTGGGCGTAGGTTATCGAGTGGTCCGTCGGTTTGCAAGTCGGGAAGCGGAGCGTTGGGAGGGGGCCGATGAGAAAGTCGAGATTGGGGGCAGCCGGTAACAATCCACTTTGCCCTACCAATCTCTTGGGCGATGCCCAAGGCAGGGGATCTGGGCGGCCGTTGGCCGAGTCATCACGCGGGGCGCTGTTTCGGGACAGCTGGAAACCAGTGCTTCGTTCCAGCTCGATTTCAGGGTCGCGGAACTCGTCAAGAGTTTCGTGGTGGAGCCAGGGATCGCCGAAAGTCTTGACGACGTCCGCTACCATCGAAACCCTAATTCTCTGCTGGAACAAAGCACTAGCTAGCGCTTCATCCAGGTTAAATCTGTGGTTGATCGAGACATGTAGTGATGGACTTCCAGTCCGCCAGAAATCGAGATTTTTCGACAGACTGGAAGTCCGTCGTACCCCAAAATTACGAATTGCCGGAACTCTAGACGGTCCCGATACAAGGTTACGGTGAAAGGTACCGGAGCCAGTTGCGAAGCCATTGGCCGGGGACATAGGCCACCGGTTGCCCCAGCAAGCCCTGGCCGACTTGAACGGCATAGTTCTCTTGCCCCAGTGTGATCAATGCTCGAGCCGGAGCGGCTGAGTTGGGGAAACCCAACGGTTGTGGCGCCGCTTGGGGATAGACCGAAACCGGGGGAATCGTTGCCGTCGATGGGATCTCCGCGGGCAACGTTCCGGGGGCCGCCGCGTACGGCGATTGTGTCACCGGGCCGCAGGCCGGTGTCGTGTATGCCGTCGGTACCACTTGCCCACAACCACACCCGAAAGCGCTGGCCGCCATGTAGGTGCTGGGAGGCGTCACCAAATTGCAGTTTTCAATTCGTGCGTAGGAATTCGTGTCGAGTTGCGGCTGGGGAATTGGCGTCAGGTCCGACGAGGATGGGATCGGTGTGCTTGGTGGTGATGGCAACGATCGCGGCAGAGTCGCAGCATCGGGAAATGGAGTTGAATTGGGCAGTGGTGTACTTGTGCTTGGCGGAAGAGCTGAGTTGGGTGGCGTATTTGGAAACGGCATCCCCACTCCGTCTAGCGGTGGCGCGTCAAACCCGGATTGCATCCAAACCGTCTGTCGAATGGGTGCCGATGCCGGCTGCACTGTAGCGCTAGTTTGCCAATACGCGGTCTCGTTTCGTACCACAGGCTCGTTTCGCACCGCAGGCGGCTGTCGGTCGGTTGATGCGGCGACTGGCGACACTGCTGGTTGCCGCGTCGCAGGTGATCGAAACTGGTCGACGGCACTGGGGGATCCGATCGGACGTAGCCGCGTCATCGCCGATCCCGTTTGGGCATGGGCGGATTGCTGGGCCAGAACAACGACCGAAAATATCAAAAGGACAATTGAACGCATCGCGAAATCATCAACGAATTGGGGGCGGCGACAGAAACAATCGACATTGAATTAATGTCTTTGAGGCGTCTTATGCAATACCTATGCCGAACGGGCGATGAGACTCAGGTCCCGTGAAACTTGATGGTCTTTCCGGGGTCAGGCTTTCGTATTAACAACGTTTGGGGTCAATTGTCCTGTTGTGGTGTTGGCTGAACGTTGGTGTGAAACTTGGGAGAGGATTGTTTTCGGAGTGAAGTTTCTACAACGAAATGTAAGAAGTGCATTGGATCCAGTGAATGATCTGGGCGGCGTGAAACGGATAGGCAGCGCGGTTGTGGCTGGTCCCTCGCTTACGCATTCGGGTTGTGAAAGGGGGGGATGGAGAAGCTGTTGTGGCCGGTCCCTCGCTGACCCGATTTGAAGTTGTGTTTTTCAGCTCGGAGGGCGGCACAAAATCGCGGCGCTGTGTCGCCTTCCGGGCTATCGCTCCAACTGCCTTGTTTTCCGGGGCCTTACGACTCCGGCAGTTGATGTTTCGCCCGCTGGGCTATCAAAAAGCGCAACTTCACAACTGACGCGGTGGGGAGTGATGACGTGGACCAGTCAATGGTGAAAGAGCCAAACGTTGGGGGCAAAAAGGTACTGGCGGAAGAGTCGGGGATGGAACTGGCGCATTGGGTTGCTTGGGAAAGGCTCCGTTAGGGGAGACGAAAACAGTTGCGAGTTTTCACCTATCAATTTGTGAGGATGGATCTGATGTCGACGCGTGTTTCTCATAGTCTGATTGACCCCTTTGTCGGACCTCGTCTGCAGGCGATGTATCCGCATCTTCACATTCCGGCTTGGTTTCCGCCGGAGGGAATCGTGCTTGCCGGACATGTGTCGGCAATCGTTGGCGCCGTCGGCTTGGGGTTCTCGACGACTCACTGGTGGGGCGGAATCGTGGGTGGCTTGGGGATTGTCGGAAACCATCTTGCCGATTGCGTCGACGGAACCCATGCCCGCCGTACCGGGCAGTGCCGCAACGGTGGTGAATTGTTGGACCACTTCACCGACCCGCTTTCGTTCGCGTACTACTTGATTGGAATCGGTGTTGCGTGCGGCCGATTGGATCTAGCGATCGTTGCGATCGTATGCCTGTTTGCAATCGCGGTTTTAACCAACATCAAAGCCAAGCTGATCGGCGAATTCACACTGTCTAAGTTTGGCCCGACGGAGTTTAAGACGCTACTGAGCTTGATCGGAATCACCACAGCCTGTCTTCATTTTGCAACACGGTGGTCGATCACGCCAAGCGGATTCTTGCTGGGCGCATACGTCGCTCTGATCGCCGTTGGGCTGATTCAATTGCCGATCCAATTGGTGCGATCGGTCCGCGAAGTGAACGAAAAGGGGGATCAGCCGGACACGTCGGAATGGCAATTGAAGTCGTAATTCGAGGTTACGACGTCAGCTTGGTTGCAAGGTCTTTGGCACCTTTCAGATCAAGCTTGCCGGTTCCCAACAACGGAATCTCGTCGACCTCGTAGAACGCGTCGCGAGCGGGGATGAACAAGTTTGGCAACCCTGCGTCCTTCAGATCGGACAAGATCTGTTCGATGTCCTTGTCCATCGGGCGATGAAGAACGATCAGCCGTTCGCCTTTCTTGCTGTCCGGGACGGCAGTCACACAGGCCATGATTTCACCTTCGTCATCACCGCCGGAATTCGCCGAACCGATGGACTTGCTGATTTCTTCTTCGACCTTGATGTGTGGCACCATTTCGCCGCCAATCTTGGAAAACCGACTGAGTCGCCCCGTGATATGAATAAAGCCCTGGTCGTCGATGTTTGCGATATCGCCGGTTGAGTACCATCCTGATTGAATCGCTTTTTCGGTCAGGTCCTTCTGATTGGCGTAGCCGGCCATCACATTGGGACCACTGATCAGCAACATGCCGTCTTGGCCCGCGCACATCTCGTCGCCGGATTCTTGCGAAACGACCTTTGCGCAAACGCCAGGCAACGGACGACCGACGGAGCCTTCAATGCGGTCCGGTTGGAATTTGGCCGGTGAGCGGCTGGGCGGTACGTTGACAGAAACCAACGGGCTAAGCTCGGTCGTGCCGTATCCTTCGACCGGCCGGACACCAAATCGATCTTCAAAGGCCTGGAACAGATCCGCAGGCATTTTTTCGGCACCGACGATGCAGGTATCAAGTTTCGAAAACTGCTCCGGCGGAATCCGTCGAATGTAACCTCGAATAAACGTCGGGGTTCCCAGGATCACTGTCGCACCGTATTTCTCGGCCAGTTTTCCGACTTGACGGGCATCCAGTGGGTTGAAGTGATAGACTCCGCACGGTCCCAAGACCTGGGTCGCCCAAAGCGTCACGCTGTAACCAAAGGAATGGAAAAACGGCAGAACTCCCAGCACCACGTCGTGATCATTCAAGCGAATCGCTTTTTTGATCGCGTCAACGTTATGGCTGATGTTCGCTTGGCTGAGCATCACTCCCTTGGGCATGCCGGTTGAACCGCTGGTGAAGATAACGGTCAACAGATCATCGCTTTTAATACGATGCAATCCCAGAATGAAACGCAGGATGAACGCGGGAACCAGATTGGCTTGAAGAAATGCGACGCCTTTATCGACCGAAGTGATTTTGTCGCGGACCGATTCGAGCGTGACAACATTCGAGTTGATTTCGATGCCGACCTTGCTGAGAAACCGCTCACTTGTCAGTACATGTTTGATACCGATTTCATCGATGCAATGATTGACCACCGCAGCGGAGACGGTGTAGTTCAGGTTGGCCGAGACGCGGCGGTCCAAAGCCAATGCGACGTTGGCGATCACGGCGCCGGCACTGGGAGGTAGGAAGATACCGACGTTGATTTCGTCTTTTGCGAAGACCTCGCGTCTGAGCACGCGGCGAAGTGCGAGCGCCCTTGTCAATGCTTCTCGGCCGCCGAGCTCCGTGCCCATCGAATCGGCGATTTGCAACTTTCGTCCGCGATGTCGCCAACTGCGAATCACCGAACCGGCCAGGATCGGGAACTCGTTTCGATGGTCCACTTGAGCCCGTGCGTTGAGTTGGTGGACTTGCGACCGAACCAACTCGATCGGCGTTTCATTGGGAAACGGTTTTCCGATGTAAAGCGTCAACCGGCGTCGAAACTTGTCCGGCCATTTGAAAAAGAACTTTCCGCCGGAGAAGCTGAAGATACTGCCCCACATTCCGTCCAGATAAACGGGCACCACGGGCGCGTCGTTACCTTTCAAGATTTTGCTCATGCCCGGTTTGAAGGCTTGTAATTGCCCGGTGCGCGTGATCGTGCCTTCGGGAAAGATGCCGACCACGTCGCCGTCGGATAACGCCTCGCGGGCCGATTTCAGTGCTCGGGCGATCGATTTCGGGTTGGAAACCATCAAAATCGTATCAAAGGCGGCGGCCAACCATTTAGCGAAACCCGATCCGAAGTTCGTCCCATCGACCACAAACCGGACGTTTCGCGGCATCATCCAAAGGATCACGATTCCGTCGATCCAGGAGACGTGGTTGCTGACGATCAGGTAACCGCCCTGACGCGGCAGATTCTCCAGACCCACAATGCGTTTTCGATAAACGACCGCAAGCATCGGCCGAAACAGTGCTCGAACAAAAAATCTTGGAAAGAAGATTGCAAAAGCAGCGACAATAAACAGGGAAACGATAACGGTTCCCGAGACGTACCAACCCATTCGTTGCGTTCCTTGTCAGTTGGTCGGCTTCGGAGTGTTCAGTAAAAGAAGGTGAATCTTCCAGAACCCAAGAAGATAGGCGATTCGGTTGATCGCTAGCAACAGCGCCATCTGTCGAATGGTTTCCACGGGTGAGATTAGCGGATCGCCTTGTCGGGCAAGGCGGTTCCGATGCCGGCATCCAATGGCATTTTGTCCGATTGATGGTCCAGCCCGACTGCTTTCATCGCTTGAATCAGCCGCTGTTCCATCATCGCGATGGTTTGCTTGTGGGCCGGGTCATTGATCAGGTTGGTGGACTCTGCCGGGTCATTTTCCATATCGTACAACTCGGCCATGTGTCGATCCGGCGAACCGTCACCATGCGGGTAACGGATGTATTTGAATCGGTCGCCGCGGACCGCCCGCACGTTGGGCGTGTAGGGGAATTGTTTTTCATAGTTGTAGTGATAAAGCCATTCGGTGCGCCAGTTCTCGCTATTGCCGGAGACGAGTGGTTTGATTGATTGGCCGTGGATATTGTCCATCGGCGGAGCCCCGGCGGCATCCAGGATGCTGGGGGCGACGTCGGTTGTCAGCACTTGCTGTTTGATCCGCACCGGGCCGGTTATCTTGGTCCAGCCGGGGTA
>JAGQPO010000001.1 GCA_020426665.1 Planctomycetales bacterium | reverse complement strand
GCCTTCGCTGCCGGCACCGGTCGTGCTGGGGCTCTTGCCGGTCAACGAACACAGGTAATCCATGACCAGTTCAGGCATTTCTTGGTAGTGCAGAGGCGAGTAAACCGCCAGTGACCGAATGCCCTTCTCCGCTTCCGGCGGATTGTTTCGTCGACCGCCAAGCACGGCGCCGACGGGAATGTGAATCGGTTCGGAGGCGCCGAGTGCGCGGTGAAATTGGATTCCCCTTCGTGCGACATAGGTATCACGGGCATAGACCATGTCCGGTCGGTCTTGCAGGTATCTGGGATTCTTGGTGTGAATGCCTTCGACCAATCGCGGATTCGCCGTGCTGACAACGAAGCTGTCGCCGCGCCGATATGCATCTTTCAACAGGTCCGCCATGGGGCCGGTGAATTTGTCGAATTCAATCGCGTCCTGGACAATTTCTCGAACCTCTTCGGTCGTCAAAGGCTGGAAATTGCTGATGAAGTTACCCGGTTGCGACAGGTCCCACTCGGTTTGCTTATCCAAGCCGCGATGGATCGCGTCATCTGGGCGTTGAAACAATCGGTATTCGCAGTTCTCGACGAACTTATAAGCTACAGCTTCGTCTGCTCGTTTGCCGACATTCGATAGCACGTTAGCCGGAGCAACGGTGCTGACGCTGATGTCGTCTTCGCGCTGGACCTTTGCCGCGGCAATAAAGTCTTGGCGTAACTTGAAGGTTCTCCACCGCGATTCGTCCAAGCCGATTCGCAGGTACGTACCGANNCCGACCAAAGCACGCTCGCCGATTTTTAACTCGTGCCCCGGCGAGCCGTTGACGATATCGACGCCGAAACGTTCTTTCCAATTTGCATCGCCATCGCCTTGAGTAAAACGTTTGATGATCAACGCCATCGAGTAAACGCGGGCAGGAATCCCGTCCAGCCATTTGTTGTAGTCGTCGTTGTAATCAGGCGACGGGGTCAGCAATTTGATCACGCTGCCGAGGCTTCGCGCCGGGGCCAAGACACTTCGGCTGGGGCCATCGGTGTAATCCGTGCGGCCGGTGTAAGATTCGGACCAACGACCCGAATAGTCTTTGTCGAAAATTTCGTCCAATTTGGCAAAATCGTCGTCTCGGTCCCCGATGAAGATGGGACCGTAAAGCATGTAATCGCGAAGACTCTTGCTGATTTCGCTCTTTCCACCGCCGCTGACCGTACAAGGTTTGTGGCAAAAAACGCCTTCGCCCACGGTTCCCACCAACCGCCATGACGGCGCATTGGGGTGCTTTTCCAATCGAATCTTGTAACCACTCGGTGCGATATAGATTTGATCAGGCGACAGCGGAATACGATGCTCGGTCTCGTCACGCGTCCATTTGATACATCGTTCGGCCAACGTGGCCTTGGCATTTTCCGGGATGTAAATGATGCTCGGATCGTTTCGGTCGACGCCGTAGCCTTCCGGTCGCGCGTCGACAAATTCTGCGTAGTCGCGGGCAACGTCTTCGAAGGTTCTGCCGTTGTATCGTTGGCTGTCGACTTGGAATTCTTCGCCCAGAGAATAAGACGCGAAAGCGAGTGCACCCCCGGCGTGTTCCTCTTCAGCACGGCCCATCAAATTACAGGCATAACTGATCTGCGTTTTGACTTCCTTTTTGCAGTATCCGTAGTAATTGTCGGCGATCAATGTGATGATCACTCCACTGCGGTCGCGGCAAGTTAGTTTGAACGCGGTGCCGCTGTTGTAACATTCCGACTCGTCGGTCCAGCATATGTCGTCGTCGCGTTGCCGCTGCGTCGCTTCGCTCTCGTGCGGCAGCCCCAATTCTTTCTTCGTCAGTAACGTCAGGTGAGGGGCCAAGATCACACACCCCGTGTGGCCTGTCCACGCCGCGACATCCAATCCGGCATCGTTTTCGGGAATCAATGGATCGCCGCCGTTGCCAAAAATCGACTCCACGAAGTCAAGGTTACTGACCAGACTGCCGGGTACAAAAAATCGTGTCTCCATGGTCTTTGCATTACAGAACCCTGGCACCGCTGGGCAGACCAAGGGTCGCATCAACAACGACACCCATGTTCTGGCCGGCTGTTCTGACTCGCTGGTGTACGGCAACAGCATCATGTCGTCGGGAGGCGACATGGCGGCGCGAAACAATTTGACGAACACGCTTTTCGGTACAGCGCGCTTGTCTCCAGGAATCGGCAACCCGCCTTCGACCACATGAAAGGTCCCCGCCGTGGTTCGACGATCGGCGCGCGGGTTGTTTAAGACTCCATTTGCACAACGATACGAACTGACCAGAGGATTTGAAAAAGAGTCGCCATTGATCGGCAAACTCAATTCACGCGCCATCCCGTGTCGATCGAGTGTCAACGAGTGTGACGGCAATCGCAATGATTTGCCCCCGGCTTCATCGGCAAAGTACCGCGCCAAAAAGGATTCAATGCGTGAATCAACCGGCGCGCGGTGAGACGATAACAGCCGTGTCTTCTCACGGATGCTGTCCAGGATACCGATCGAGAACTCTGTCATCGAGTTTCCGATTTCATTGTTCGGCGAAAGCAGGCCGGCCGATGCGAGTTGTAGTACCAGATAAGTTCGCAGATTGTCACGCTCGGCGGATTTCGTCGAAATCGACTTGTCCCACCCGACGGCACGTTGCAAGGCGTTCGAATCGTGTAGCAAAGAGAGATTTTCACGAAGAAGCGACATAAAAATCTTGGCGGTTTGAGATTCGGGAAAGCGAGATCGTTAACCGACCTCCTTTGGCCCGCCCCCTGCCGTGTTCCGCCAAACGGGGCAGGGGTGTGAAGATCGATTTGGAATCGCCTGCTCCCTTTTTTGAACAGTGACAACTACAGAATAGCAAACGCGACAGGGGGCGCAGCCGGGTGGTTTCCGGCTGCTCACACAATGACGCTGGGACTCATTCGAGGGACGACATTTCTGGCTGCCACTAGCGTTGCCCAAGCGTCCTTTAAGAGGCTATGATGGCGAGAAGCACGCCGTGTCAATCCGCAACGTGGAAGACCGGGCGTCTTAGTCGCCGAACGAAAATTTTCTGTTTTTTTACGATCGCCCCGCCAATCTAAAAAAATTAGCAATCTTAAGTTCCGCGACCTTAAAAGTCAGCGATCCAAAACACGATATCGCCTGATGCTTGAACAACCCCTCCGTCGCCAACCCCGCTTCAATTTCTTTGGGAACGCCTGAGATGCCAAAACGGCCAAGATTACTTTCCGTTGAATGTCTATTGCTGGCCAGCGTTTGGTCCGCGTTTGTTTTGACTCCACATCAAGCCTCCGCCGAGCTGGGTGTCACATCGCCATCGCAATTCAGCGTCCCGAAAGGCTTTGAAGTCGAATTAATCTATGAAGTCCCCAGTGATCAGCAAGGTTCTTGGGTCAGTCTGACCATTGATCCGAAAGGGCGGCTCGTCGCGTCCGACCAAGACGGCAGCTTGTATCGGATTGATGTTTCTGGAGAGTCCGCGAAGGTCGAAAAGCTGGACTTGGATCTTGGATTCGCTCATGGATTGTTGTTCGCTTTTGATTCGATGTACGTCAACGTGAACGGACGTGACCAGAACAAAAACGGCGTCTACCGAGTCACCGATACCGACGGTGACGATCAGTTCGACAAGATCGAGTACGTGCTGCCGTTACGTGGTGGTGGCGAGCATGGGCCGCACGCGTTAATCGTTTCCCCGGACGGGAATCGTATTATCACTTGCGGAGGTAACATGACAAAGTTGCCCGAAACGATCGTCCGCAGCCGTGTTCCTCAAGTCTGGGACGAAGATCACTTGCTGGGAAGAATGCCCGACGCGCGCGGGCACGCCGCGGACCGAATGGCGCCCGGAGGATGGATCGGTTCGTTTCTGCCCGATGGCTCCGATTTTGAATTGATCGCGACCGGCTTTCGAAACGAATACGACATTGCACTCAATTCAGCCGGCGAATTGTTCTCGTATGACGCCGACATGGAATGGGATGTGGGCACACCCTGGTATCGACCCACTCGAATCAATCACGTCATCAGTGGCGCTGAGTTCGGTTGGCGAAACGGTACAGGCAAATGGCCGGCGTACAGTCCCGATTCATTCGGTTCGGCGGTCGACATCGGACCCGGATCACCGACTGGGATTTGCTTTGGCTACGGCACGAAGTTTCCGGAAAAGTATCGTAACGCGCTGTTCATTGCCGACTGGAGCTACGGCAACATCCACGCCGTTCACCTGACGCCGGATGGTAGTTCGTACGGTGGAACCTACGAGACATTCGCGACCGCCGCCCCGTTGCCGGTAACCGATTTGGTTGTCCGCCCGCAAGACGGCGCGCTGTACTTTACGATCGGCGGCCGAAAGACCCAAAGCGGTCTGTACCGAATCGTGTATCGCGGCGAGCAGGAAAAAAACGTGACCGACGCAAAGTCCGATGAGAAAACCGAGAAACTGGTCGCGCTGCGCAAACGATTGGAAGGCTTCCATCTCGGTGGCGCTAACCCCAAAGCGATCGGCCCCGCGATCAAGAACCTTGCCAATAACGATCGTGCCATCCGGTTTGCCGCCAGGATCGCATTGGAACACCAACCGGTCAAATCGTGGCAGGGGCGAATCGCTGGAATCGAAAATGATCACGCCCGGTCGCTCGCAGTGATCGCGCTTGCCAGAACCGGTACGAAGCAACAAAAAAACCTCGCCTACGAACAATTGCTACGTAGCAATTGGAGTGAATTGTCAGCCCAGGGACGTATCGCTCTGCTTCGCGCGTACGCACTGGTTGCAATCCGATTGGGTAGCCCTGACGACACACAAACACAGGCGATTCGATCGCAACTGGCCGGGCAATTCCCGACCGGTGATGACAACGTCGACCGTGAACTGTCGCAGATGTTGGTCTACTTGAAGTCACCCGGATCGACCGAAAAAATCGTCAACGAGTTGGCCGAGGCGCCGAGTCAGGAAAACCAGATTTTCTATGCGTTGATTCTTCGCCAGGCGAGCGAAGGGTGGAACGAAGAATTGTACCGTAAGTATTTCACTTGGTTTCATGACGTGCAATCCGCGCGCGGCGGCATGTCGTTCGGTGGCTTCATCGCGAACATCAAGAAAGCGGCACTCGAAAACGTTTCATCCGAAATGCAACAGCAACTTGCCGAGGTCTTGGCGGCACCAAAAGACGCCGATACTCAGCAGGAACAACGTCCCTTCGTCAAGAAGTGGTCGGTTGATGAACTGTTGGAAAGTGTCAGCGATGTTAATCGGACCCCGGATTTCCAACGTGGTCAGTCTGTGTTTGCGTCGGCCCAGTGTTACAAGTGCCATCGCATGGGAATTCAAGGCGGAATCCTTGGTCCTGATTTGACCGGTGCCGGTGGGCGGTTCTCGCCGAAAGATCTGTTGACCGCGATCATTCATCCGGATCAAACCATTAGTGACCAGTATGGCGCGACGCAGTTTTTGACCGCAGATGGCGAAGTGGTGGTCGGACGCGTGGTCAACATGAACGGCAACTCACTGCGAGTGATGACCAACATGCTTGATCCGTCGGCACTCACCGAAGTCAAACGCAACGAAGTCGAAATGACTCGACCGAGCAAGACAAGTTTGATGCCCAGCGGATTACTGGACACGTTCAATGAATCCGAGATCGCCGACCTGGTTGCCTACCTGCGGGCCGGCGGAAGTGCGGCCCATCCGATC
The DNA here is from genome assembly GCA_020426665.1 of Planctomycetales bacterium. Taxonomy (GTDB): domain Bacteria; phylum Planctomycetota; class Planctomycetia; order Pirellulales; family Pirellulaceae; genus Stieleria. The sequence continues at coordinate 6,312 of JAGQPO010000001.1, read as the reverse complement.
TATCGGAAAACGGTTGCTGGTAATTAGCCGAAGAGAAAACGCTGCCGCGCGAATCGGCTGGCACCGTTTGGTGTCAGCCGTAGCTCGCGAACGCACAGACAGCGGGACTGACGGTTTGTTGTTCGTCATCAACCGACTCGCTGTTGCGGGCACGGCCAGCGGCGACATAGAAATGTTTCCCAATAATCGAACGACTTTATCTTAAAGCTTATGGCGGCTCGAATCCGTGCGAGACCGGTGCGATTGACCATCGGCTTATGGAATCCATTGTGCCACCAACGATAACCACCATTGTTCTATTAACATGTAGCAACGTTTTTATGACATTTGCCTGGTATGGCCACCTTCGTCATATGTCGGCAAAACCATGGATCATTGCCGCGCTGGTCAGTTGGGGAATCGCATTTTTCGAATACATGTTGCAGGTGCCGGCCAACCGTATCGGCCACACATCGCTGACACTGGGGCAACTGAAGATCCTGCAAGAAGTCATCGCGTTGTCGGTTTTCGTTCCTTTTGCGATCATTTACATGAAAGAAAAGCTGACGCTCGATTACCTGTGGGCAACGCTGTGCATCATCGCTGCGGCATTCTTCATTTTTCGTCGCGGCTAACAAATGACGGTGATCAAATCCGATGTCTTGGTTCGTCGTCAAGACTTTCGACGATTCCTGGTTCCGAGCGAAACTCGCGCACGAGTTCCGCTACACTAAAATTAGGCCTTGACCCCAAATCAGGCTCCACACGATTTGGTTGATCATCGGACGTCGCGTTCGGGACTTCCCCGCGCGACGGTCACTCTGCCGGTTGTTCGATGGGGCCTACTCCGCCGCCAAACTCATAGACCAGAACTTCGCCGTCAATTCTTGCCCGGATTCGACCGAATTCCGGTTGGGACGCCACATAGGTAGTCAATCCGGTTGATTGAGGCGATACAGGGCGTTCCAGTTGTTCGTGAATCGTCTCCCCGTCGGACAGCCGGATCATTGCAACGTCCATCTTCGGTGTCGACTTGTTGACCGTATAGATCGTCTTGGATCGCGCCATCAACAGGACGGGTATTCCATAGGGTTGGTCGATGGTCACGCCCCAAGGGTCTTCGAAATCACGCTGCCAATTGATTTCGCCGGTCTCGGTCGAAACGGCAATGATTTTGTGCACCGTTTGGTGCGTTTCACCGTGCTGGGTCAACATGTCGGCCTTGGTGCTTCGAACCACCGCGTTGGCAGGCAATACCAGTATCCTGCCGTCTGTCCACATGGCATGCATCGACTGCAACTCGGGCATTGCATCGACGTTGTGCTGACACAATTCGCTGCCAAGCATCAGATCCCAAATCAACAGCCGACCGGTGGCATCAAACAACACCAGGTACCGATCCTGGAGCACGCGTCCCATGCCGCGATCGACACCCTGCTGCAACGGCTGTTTGACCAAGGCTTCGGTTTCCAATAACACATCACCGCTGAAAGGGTTGACCAGGCGAACCGTGGCGGCGGAATCTTTTGAATCCATCTCGTATGACAATACATGGGTTCCGTTGGTCGCCCAGACCTTTCCGTATTCCCACGGGCTCGTACTCAGTTTGCGGCCGTCCAGCAAATCAAACTGCGTTACCGTGGCATCGGCAGCCGTGACATACGAGACCACCGCAACGCGTTTATCAGCGACGACGATATGACCGAGAGTTGGTGCGTCCGAGTTTCGCCACAGTGTTTCACTGTTGGACGCGTCTACGGCCATCAGCTCGCCGGATTGAAGCACCAATAACCGATCACCAAGCAGCGGTCCCACACGGAACTCGCTGTTCACATTGGCCGCCGACGAATTGGTCGGATAGGAAAAACTGGAATCACCGAATGGAGTGGTGTTGATCCTGCTTTTAGTCACGGTTGCTCCGTCGGCTCCAAAATCCAGTGTCCATAGCAACGCATCGGTCCGACGGTTTGATCGCACAGAAAAGAGATCGATCGCCGAGATCCGTCCCGGGCGTTCCAGGATCATCAAACCGCCGCTTATCGTTGCCTTGCGATCGGACGACCGAGTGGTCCTGAATTCATCCATCGGCAATGGCAGATCGTTGCCATTTGCATCCTGAAACATGACCGAGCCGCCACGATTGATGACCGTCCAACCTTTGAATGTTTGGCCGCCATTAAGCGCGGGACGGACGACCGTTTGCATAAAGGCTGATCGCGCGCTACTGGGCATGGCTTGTGATTGCCAAGTTAAAGAAATCGGCGTGGATAAGTCCAATCTGGGTGATTCCTGTTCAATCTTTTGACGGATTGTCCCTTGCAATTCTTTCATCTCTGCCGACAGTGCTTCGCGACTTGCGGGGGCGTCGCTGTCGGGATTCGCTTGGTCTGAATTGTTCGCGTCGCCCAACGCGTCAATCACAGCCAAAGCGTCTTGATACAGACTGCCTTCGCCGTAAACCTTTGCGAGTAACGACGCACGTTGCGGAGAATAAATCAGCTGGCCTTGGTCCAATAGACGCGAGGGTAACGATGTGCCGAGCAACAATCGTTCGGCCGAAATCAGCTCTCCCTCGGCGATTCTTCGATCCGCAAGTGAAACCACCAATTCGTCGATTCCGAGCGGTCCAAGCTGTCTGGCGATAGCGGAGAGCACCTTGGTCGAACCAAATCTTTTGATCTTCAACAGATCATCCGTTTGACTTCGTACAACGTCCAATTGTCCCTGTGCGGATGCCAGTTCGACGATCTCGGACGCACGTGCCGCGATCCAGCTGTCCAGGCTGCAGTCTCGGCTGGGATCACGCAAGATTGAATCGTCTTCGTTGCCGACCGGCGAGACGGCGGCCATCACACTACAGAATTCCAATAACCGATTGGTCGCCGCATCGACCGACTTGTTTCTTAGTGCGGATTGGATCCTGAGTGCCAAAAACTCCAATCGTTGTGCCGGTGTGTCGATCAACGCATCTAACTCGGCTTCCAATCCATCCGGCGGGGTCGGGTTGTCGCGCAGCTCTCCCAGCATCGATGAAATCGAAAGCATCAACACATCGTCGCTGTCCGGATCAATCCTCCTGGCTTTTTGCAAGACTTGCAGCGCCTGTTGGCGATCACCTTGCTCGCTAAGCAGCAGCGCCTTTTGGATCAACGCGTCCAGGTTGTCGGGGTCTTCTTTCAGCATCTGCTCGACACGGGGCCCCAGCGTTTTTGCTCCCAGCGCGACGGCCAGCCGTGTCGGGCCTTGTGAAATGATTTCGCCGTCGATGGCGATCAGGTTCCCCAGTGGATACCGAGCGGTTTGACGGTCGACCAGTTTGCCATCGGCCAATGCAATTTCGATCAACTCATTGCCACTGGTTGGCACCACATAGCTGTCGGGACCGAACACACCGATACCGACGATTTGCTGGCCCGCCGACAGCAATCGCTGATCGGTTCGCCATTCCAAACGGCCATTTTCCATTTCGTGGCTAACGATATCTCTCGCTCCGACCATCAAGAATTGATTGCCGCGGATTCCGGCAACGTAAAACGACGAGTCGCGAGACTTACTGAAGACTTTTCTGCCGTCAACGATGTCAAGGCAGTACAAATTGTCCGTGGCAACCGGAGTGACAATCACTTTCGTGCCGCTGGCGATCGCCGCCGAATGATGCCAGCGTTGCAGAAGTTGGTCCGAATTTTGACCGGCGCTCGTTTGATTGAATCCGATATTTCCCATCGCCCGACGTTGATACGAAACGCCCCAACGCAGCGTCCGGTCGGCTAAATCCACGGCAACGGTCGCACCGGCTCCCGTCGGGCAAATCAACACGCCTTCGAAATAACTTGGCGTAGCGCCAGCAATCCTGCGAATGGCATCAAACTGGATCCCCGCATCCTCGGTTGCAACAAGTTGCTGTTGCCAAATCACGCCACCGGTTTGCGGATCTAAGCACACCAACAAGATGTCGCCGGCAATTTCGACCATCGTGTACAAATCACCGTCCACCGCGATCGGCGCCCCCAGAAAGAAGGCGTCGTTCAAGTGGCTTTCGACAGTGGGGTTCTGGCCGAGTCGCCACAACGTCTTTCCTTCGGTTTCCAATTCAAGTGCGACCAGTGTGTTGCGACCGCCGTCGACCGTCGTCAGATTCCGAACACCCATCAATGGATTGTATTGCAGGACCTGGAATGGGGATAAATCATCCAACAGAAACACGCGTTTGCCGTCACTGGTGATCTGGCCGTACGGCAAGTCGTTCCAAACACGCCGGCTCAATCGATCGGCAGGGTTAGCGACTCCCATACCGGGATAATTAAGCGATTGGTCGGTTTCGATGATTTCGTCTGTTTGAAACCAAGGATATTGCCAGACACGTTTGCCGGTCCGATAGTCAACGCCGCGCAATCGCTCGGTGGTGCGCATCAGCAACTGTCCGCCGACGCGAATCGGAGTCCAACTGGGGGGAACCAGTCGGCCGCTGGCGGCCAATTCATCGGTCTTCTTGCGAAGCATCTGCTCTTCTAAAGGCGTCGCTGTCGTTTCCAACATCCAACGTGGCGTCGACAGGGGTAACTGTCCGTCGATCGTTTCGTTACGCGATGCATTGCCCCCGAATAACCGGTAGTCGCGAGAACGACTGTACGAATCAAGGGGCTGTGTCTTGTAATGGTCATCGATCCATCCACGCCAATCCGTGATGACCTCGGCCGACTTGGCGTTGCCCACTTGGATCTTCGCATCGGTCGAAGCCAGCGAACGCGGAATCGTGCGACCGGCAAGCCGGCATGCCACTGCATGCATCGCCAGCACGCCGTCGCCGAGATGCGCAACGGCACTGGGGGTTGTGACGACATCATCCAATAACAACGACGCCGCAAGCGGATGGCCGAGGTGCAATTCGTGCTGCGCTAAAATCAGTGACGCCGAGTAACCGGAGGTCGTATGAAAATACTTGCGCCGAACCTCACGAAGTTCAGCCCAGTCTCGACCGATGGTCGCGTTATCCAAAATCTGTTTTGCGAGAGCGCCATAGCGCAACTCGTAGATGTCCATTCCTTCGCGGGGTAAAGATCCGATCATTGATCGGCAATGACGCAGAAAACTTTCGTTCAATTTCTGCTGATCGGTATCGGCGATATCCAAAAAGAAATCTTGTCCCGCAATCGTCGGATCATCCGTCGGATCAAGATTCCGCTCTAACAAATCACCTAGGATCACGACGGCATCGCTATACCGCTTTTCGGCGATCGCATCCTCTGCGTCCTTCAACTTTTGGTTGATCGATCGCGGTGGAGGGATAAACCGTGACATGTTTTGGTCAAAACCGATTCCCAGTCGCCCTTGCTGGGCGTGACAGGGCTCCCCCACCCACGGTGCCGCGACGAGAACGAAAATCGGCAAGAGGCGACGTGTCAATGTGCAGGCAGCGAATTTCATAATCGATCGGTTTCTGTGCGAGGCAAATCACGTGGTGCCACAAAAAGTCACGCCACAGGCCCCATTGTAGCGCGACTGGGCGAAAAAGGCGCCTGTGATACCGATTTTCGAACCACTGCTTCGTCAATTCTTGATGTTAGGATTGGGGCCGTAACGGAGGTCGTCAAGAATCTAGTTCGCTGCGAATGGCCGCGTAGACCTGGTCGGGAGGACGCATCGCATCGATCGAACGAACGATTTGTTGGTTGCGATAATAATCGATCACCGGTTCGGTTCGGTCGCGAAAGACGTCCAAGCGGGCCGCAATGGTTTCGGCGGTGTCGTCGACGCGGTTTTCAATTTTCGCCCGACCAAGCAAACGTGAAATCAAAACCTGTTGATCGGCAACCAGGTTGATCACCAAGTCCACGCGATCACTCTGCTGAGACGGACTTTTCTGCGACGGGGCGTGTTGAGAAGACAGGTGCTGGGAAGAGACGCGCTTAGTCAAGCTGCGTTCGGACAGATAGTCATCCAGCATTCGAGCCTGATTGACGGTCCGCGGAAAGCCATCGAACAGGCATCCCACGGAACACTCGGGTTGCCGCAACCGATCGATGATGAATTGCATCACCAAATCATCGGGCGCAAGATTTCCACCGTCGATGTAGCCGGCAATCAGCTTGCCGATTTCTGAATCGCCTTTCGTCGCACGCAACATTTCGCCGGTGGAAATGTGGGGCAACTTATAATCACGGTGGACCCGAGAACACTGTGTGCCTTTCCCTGCTCCCGGCGGTCCGATGAAAACGATACGCACGGGAAAGCAATCCGGAGGCTGTTGAGGTACGCTCTGACGACGGCCTGAACATAACTTACTAGTGGCTCGTCAATATTTGATTCTACGATCAAACCAGATTTGTACGACGG
>JAGQPO010000219.1:2448-8091 GCA_020426665.1 Planctomycetales bacterium | reverse complement strand
AACACAAACTGCGCTCCGCCTGTGTGGAAGCTGAACGCGCTATCGTCGTTGATGGCGTTGAACATGTCCGATGGGGAAGTTGCCGCGTTGATCGGCGCACTGAATCGTCCGTTGACGCGGATACATTCATCGCTGCCTGGACCTCCAATCCAGATCGGCCAATCACTGGCAGAGCCCGGACTGGAAGGTGTGGCTGAGCCACCCCATTTCGTACTAGTACTGCCCGTGATGTAAGAAGATTCAGCCGCAGCAATCGTATTGCTCAACCCATCGCTAACATCACCCCATTTGCGAGGTGGCGCTTCCCAAAGTTTGTGCATCAACCCAAAGTCGCCACGTTGCGAACCACCGGCAGTTTTGTAGTCGGTGACAGCATAACCAACTGACCATACGGATGACGTGTTGGTGGACGTGGTAGCACCGGGAATTGTAAAGGTCTGTGGAACTCGCTCGGGCAAGGCCGAGGACGGACAGCGATAGGTGCCGATCACTTGCGTGCCTTGTTGAATCGGAAATCCGGAAGCTGGCGAACCGTTGCTCTCCCACCACAATTCAAGGGAGCCAGGCGTACCGAGAGCCAGCGGAGTCGTTGGGTCGTCCGATCGAAACGCGTTTAGCGAGTTGTAAAGGTTCCCCTGCTCAATGAACGGCATAATCGAAACAAGCCATCCATAACCGTCGTCGTCAAATCGGTTGCTAGTGCCATTAAAATTGTTCTGCCGATTTTCGCCCCAGATTGCACATGGAACGCGTTTGAAGGCGCTCTCGTAATTGTGCAACGCCAAGCCGATCTGCTTGAGATTGTTACTGCACTGCATGCGGCGGGCTGCCTCTCGAGCCGCCTGCACAGCGGGCAGCAGCAGGCCAACCAAAATCCCGATGATGGCAATAACCACCAGTAGCTCAACGAGTGTAAACCCCCGGCTTCGAGTTGCTCCTCGAACCATAAAACGCTCCCATCAATAAAAAAGGTGTCAGGGAAAGCCCGAAATGGCTTTCGAAGCCGCAAGTATATCGACCGCCCACCCAACTTCCGCTCAGGCAATCACTAAGATAACGTGAAGACCACAGCCCTTATCTCGACGAAATCGCGGATAACGGAGGTTCACCCTCCGCTAACAATTACGCTTCTATAAGCCACAGGGACATATCGCTACGACTTAGTAACATTTGATTGCTGACTGCGAAGTGGAACTTCCGGGGATGCGGTCAACCAGAAAGAGCCCGGACAATTTCCAATAATTTCCTGACTTGCACTTGCAGACTGCAGTGTCCGCGCCGCTCACTCCCGACGCTCTCTTCTCTTGAAAGCTGGTCACAGTTAGCGGCATTTCTTAATGCATTCTTCGCGGTCCCAGGTGGGCGTTGGACTCTCGCAGAGAATAAGATTACCACAACGTAATAATCAACCCCTTAAGATTTACGCCTAATTAATGGAGAGTCGAATGCATTTGAATCGTTCTAGTAGACATGCTTTTACGCTTGTCGAGTTGTTGGTGGTGATCGCCATCATCGGGATCCTGGTCGGCCTTCTTCTGCCTGCGATCGGTATGGCCCGCGATGCGATGCGAAATGCGTCTTGCCAAAACAACATGCGTCAACTTGGGCTGGCCGTCACAAATCACCACACCCAGAAAGGCCGATATCCCACGTACACGACCGATTACGGCGGCTTCGCATTGGAAACTCTCGTTTCTCCCCCTGGTGGCAAACCAGACCCCGCCGATCCGGGCAGCGGCAACATCCTTCCGCACCTGAAAATCGGCGGCTATGGAGTTCCGTTGCTTCCCTACCTGGATCAAGATCCTCTGTTTGATCGCTGGAGTACGAACAAGTACCCGGTGATCACCAACGATGCTTCGCTGGGCAACGGCAGCGATGGTTCCGGCCGAGGTTGGAATACCTATTCATGTGTCAACATTCCCGTGTTTCGATGCCCTGCGAGCTCGGTCACCAACGGCAACCAAGGGATCAACACTTACGTCTCGAACAACGGTTCGATCGATGCCGGGTTTGACAACCAAAGCCCGGCGAACTTTCTGGTCGGCGTCATCGACAGCACCAACGCTCAAGCCGGATTCGTTTTCAATCAGTCCGAAAACAAACACAACGGCGTTTTTCGCGCCGGATACATGGGGTCGTCCGCCGGGACTGGAACATGGGCGGTTAACAGTAAGATGACGATGGAAGACATCGTTGACGGTCAAAGCCAAACGGCCCTGTACGGCGAAAACCTGCAAGCACTGGCATGGTATCGCCCAGGCCTGTTGAATGGCACCGACATGAAACAGATCGTCAACGGACAACTCGACTGTTCACAGAACTGGAACGATCCCAGTAACTCATCGAGCATCTTGATTCACCAAGCGTTGCTGCGATCGAAATTCACGACGGGCATGGTTTGGCACTTTGAAGACGATGCCGGGATCGGTTCTTATCCTGTCGTCGCACCAACACACAAGGTTAACGGATCGCCGGACTCGCAAGGCAACAACCGCGCCGAGTATTTGAAGATGAGCTTTGCGAATTGCCGAGACATCGCCCGTCCTTCGTCTCAACACCGAGGATTGGTTAACACCTGTTTCGCCGACGGCGCCGTTAAGTCGATTAACGAATCGGTGGACTATCGTGTTTACCAGGCAATCCTGACGCCCAACGGAAAGAAAAGCGAAGTACCCTTCAAAGAATTCATCCTGACCGACCAATTGGAGCAGTAAGCACCAATCGTCGCTGATCTCTCTGCGATCATTGCGTTTTGATGAATTGCTTTTTGATCGCACAGCGATCAACGACAAAGCCGTAAATCAAACGGCTCGCGCAGCCAACAGCGTCGAGCCGTCCTGGACGGCGACCGAACACTCCGGCATTGATGCAGGCAACAGAATGCTTTGCCCTTGATTGATAGCCAACGTTTCTTGTGGCGTGACCAGCGTTGCCACTCCACGCGGCACCGTCAGGAGATGAAACACCTGATCACCGCCGACGGCGTCGCTGCCGGTTTCGAGTGAACTCAATCGAAACTTGTCACACTGGACAAGGTGCTGCCATCCTTTGGCCGTGGCGTCACTGTGCCGCGGTCGGACCGGCCCCGATTCGTAGTCGGACACATCAAGAGACTGTTCAAGGTGCAGCGGCCTGGGTTGGCCGTCGGCGCCCAATCGATTCCAATCGAACAATCGAAACGTCGTGTCGCTGGATTGTTGGATTTCGGCAATCACCAATCCCGCACCAAGAGCGTGCACCGTTCCAGCGGGAATAAAAACACAGTCACCGGGGCTGGGATGAAAGGAATGCAGGACACTGTCGGTTTCCCCGGCCGCCATCGCCTGGGCCAACACCTGTCGATCCACGCCTTCCTTTAACCCAGCATAGACCAGACTTCCGGGCTCGGCATCGACGACGTACCACGCCTCTGTTTTGCCGCGATCGGGCACCGGCATCGTGGCGCCGTATCGATCGTCCGGATGGACCTGGACCGACAGAACGCGATTGCAATCCAAATACTTCAACAACAGCGGAAATCCGTCGTTTTCCGACAGCTCCATGGCCAGCGATGTGCCGAGCAGCCATCGAGGATCGTCTCGGACCAAATCCCCAAGAGTTTTGCCGGCCAATACGCCGTTTTCGACGACGCTCTGGTCAGGGCCGTGATCAACCACTTCCCAACTTTCGGCATAGTTGCCTTGGTCCCCAATTGCTTTCCCCAGAAGTTTGCCTAATTTTGATCCTCCCCAGATCGTTTGCTTGATCAGCGGCGTGAAACGTAGGGGGTAAGGAAATTCTCGGGACATCTTTTTTGGGCAAGGTGGTGACGAACGGCGGCGCAATTCGTTCAAATGTACGGATCATGTATCCGCGATCACGACGATCTGCATGAAAGCGCCAAATGTAGCGGACAAGGACAGTCCGACTTTCGGGACGCTTTTGCTAAACTGTTTGGCTACGGACTTCGGCCAAACCACTCCGCCCAGTCAACAAAACCGCACCGGGATCAAGGTGACTGGGTAATTCTAGGTGTTTGTCCGACAGCGGTCAGGCTCAGTCTGCGGCTGTATCGGCATTTCGCTGTCAATTTACTCATTTGAAATAGTCAAATCATCGTGGACGCTCCGGCTAAATCCAAAGCTTCAGCCCGTTCAAAACAGGCAGCCCGCCCCAAAGACGACCTTTTCGAAAACTCGACGATGACGTTTGGCGAACATCTGGAGGAGCTAAGGCATTGCCTGGTGCGCGCCATCATCTGCCTGGGCGTCGGACTGGCAATCGGGTTGACCGTGGCCAACGAGGTTGTCCGCTTCGTCGCCGAACCACTGAAGTCGGCAATCGTCGATTTCAACGCCAAGCGAACTCTGGCATTGCTGGGATACGAAGATTTTGATGATCCGGAGGTTCAAAAACTGTTGCCGTTGATTACCGAACGGTCATTGAAATGGCAAATCATTTACGAAATCCCCGACGAACTGCAAAACCTGACCCCGGAATCGATCGAGCCGGTCGATGGCGAAGGATCATCCGAAGCGGCGCGCGTTAAACCGCGAGAGATTGTCGACATCCTGCGCGCCTTACCGGCCGGCTCAGACCTGATACCCAAGGTTCAATTCATCCGTGACTCGACAGGACTCAGCACGTTCAAGGTCGAAGAGTCGTTTATGATTTGGGTCAAAGCCGGCCTGATCGTCGGAGCGGTCGTATCATCGCCCGCAGTGTTTTATTTCTTGTGGCAATTCGTTGCCGCCGGCTTGCATCGTCATGAACGCAAATACGTGTATGTCTATCTGCCCGTCAGTGTGACGTTGTTTGTGTCCGGCGTGGTGCTGGCGTTCTTCCTGGTGCTGCACTACGTATTGAATTTCTTGCTGGCGTTCAACGGCAGCATGGATGTGGAAGTGGAACCGCGGCTGACCTATTACATTAACTTTGTGTTGCTGCTGCCGCTCGGATTCGGACTGGCGTTTCAATTGCCGCTGGTGATGTTGTTTCTGCAACGGATCGGTTTGATCGAAACCGAGATGTACATCGGAAGCTGGCGTATCGCAATCCTTGTCATCTTCATTCTGTCGATGCTTTTGACCCCCGCGGATGTTACCAGCATGATCGCACTGGCGATTCCATTGATGGTGCTTTACTTCCTGGGGATCGCGATGTGTCACTTCATTCCGCGCGGCCCGGGACTCGGAAGTGCTGCGTATGATCCGTCGTAGCCGATAAGAAAGGCATCCCTGCCCACTGCGTCTCACAGACTCGGTGTTTAGCGAAATCGGCGTTTCGCAATCCTTGCGACTCGTGTCACAAGTGTCAATTCGTGATTACGCCAAGCGATCAGCCAGCATTTGCATCAACAAATCTTCCGCCAAAGGCGAATCGCCTCCGAAGATTGTATCGTCACCGCCTTCACCAAAGATCCAGTCGTCACCGGATCCCCCGATCAGAAGATCGTTGTCACTTTCCTGAGCGACTGGATCAACCGCCTCTGCAGCAACCTGCTCACCGCCCGCGGTATCGGCAACTTCGGCAACCGGATCAACGACCGGATCTTCGGTCGCCATTTCATTGACGGGCTCGGTTACCACTTCGGCTACGGGGTCCACGACAACTTCGTCGGTCGATGCGTCAGTGGAGTCGACTTCGCCGAGCACCGAAACC
>JAGQPO010000219.1:2202-2356 GCA_020426665.1 Planctomycetales bacterium | reverse complement strand
CTTCACCCGACTCGTCGACCGGCTCTGCTACGACCTCGTCGACCGGCTCTGTTACGGCTTCATCGACCGGATCCGTTACGACTTCATCGACCGGATCGACGACGACATCGACAGCCGCTTCTTCCGTCGCGTCGACTTCGCCGAGCACCGAAAC
>JAGQPO010000219.1:0-2111 GCA_020426665.1 Planctomycetales bacterium | reverse complement strand
CTTCACCCGACTCGTCGACCGGCTCCGCTACGACCTCGTCGACTGGCTCCGTTACGGCTTCATCGACCGGATCGACAACGACATCGACGGCCGATTCGTCCGTCACGTCGACTTCGCCGAGCACCGAAACCGTGTCGGACGACGATTCCCCATCGGTGTTTTCGGTTGACACATCGACTGCGGAATCAACATTGCATTCCGGCTGCGTGTCAGCGCTGGGTTCCGTGTCAACGGTTTCATCTACCAACACCTCATCAACAATTGCGTCGCCCTGGGCGTCAACAATGTCAGTCGATGCGGAATCATCCGCGGCACTATCGACTTGGTCTTCAACCAAGACGTCTCCCAGCGGAGCGTCATCAACGTTGCTGAAATCATCGGCAAGCGGTGCGTCAGCCAGCGGGTCGGTGAGTTCATCACCGACAACCGTGTCTTCGGCAACCGTGTCTTCGGCAACCGTGTCTTCGGCAACGGGCGCGTCACATTGAACGCCTTCCGTCACCGCCGCTTCGTCGCTTGCAGACGTATCATTGGTTTCGTCGACCAAGACATCTTCGACAACGGTTTCGTCGGCCAACTGCGTGTCGCCGGCGGAATCGCTTGACGATTCGATGATGATGTTCTCCCCTGGGCCTCCCAGGATCACATCGTTGCCACCGCCTCCGAGCACGACATCGGCGCCGGGGCCGGCGACCAGAATGTCGTTGCCCGCACCGCCCATCACGGTGTCGTTTCCTCCGCCGGCTCGCATGATGGAATCCAGCGCGGTTTCATTAACCAGCAAGTCATCGCCGCCAAACGCTTCAAAGATGATGCCATCGATCAAATCTGCGTCAAAACTTTGCTCCATCGACTCAGTGACTTGGCCATCGCCGTCAAGCGTCTGCAGTTTGACCATGACTTGGTTGTCAACGGTGTAGACTTCGGCGATGTCATCGCCGCCGGTGCCTTCGATGTGCAGCGTTGTATCAACGATGCCAATGTCTGCGGCCAAAAGTTTTCGATTCTCAAGTGCTTGTAAACTCAAACGTTTCATACCTTCTTCCCTCGATAAAGGTGTGATGGGGTTGAATCGCCGCTCGCGATCACGAGCCAAAACGATTCAGAATCCATTCACCCGGCGCTGGCTTGAACCAATCCAGGCGAGTGTTGAAACGTTCGAAATTGCACCGAGCGGACCAATCCGCCGACGAAGCTGTCCGGGGATCGATGATTCCCAACGATTTACCGGTTAAAAAAAGGTGCCGAAGAAAAACGATGACGAGATCTGTTCAGCATGTTCCAGTGGAATGATTTTCAATTCTGACTGTAAAAAGTTCTGATTCGACCTGCACCGACACCGCATCGGTACCGACGACTGCGGCGTTATTGCGTCGGCCGGTGACTTGTGCTCTGTTACAGTTCGGTCGGTTGATTATGATGGCCCGCTATTCTGATGATCGATTGACCAGACGATCGAATCAATCAATTCCCCGCTTTACAGACCTCCGGAGCAATCCATGGCCAAACTCAAGTTCGCACTTCTCTTGTTCGTTGCCCTCGTCCCATTCAGCGTTGGCTGTGGCAGCGGCAACAAGCCGACCGTTGTGGAAGTTGATCCCAACGCCGAAGTGGACAACGCAGAATACGACCAAGAAACCTCGGGCGGCACCGCGGCAGCTAGCGACGAATCGCAAAACTGATTTGCCCAAATCACGCGGCCGCAAAATCACGCGGCTGTGCAATCGCCCAGCGACCTAGCCAAGCGTCCCAGCCGGGCGACCCACCCGATCGGGGGCAAGAAAGCTTAGCAAGCTGGCAACCAACCGAATTTCCTCCAAGCCCGTCGGCGATTGCCGGCGGGCTTTTTTTGTGCCCGTGGCGGGTCGCCTTCAAACAGATTGCCCAATCGACCTAAACAAATGACCATTCATCCGAAACAGGGGATCGTGATGCTGAATCGTAATGGTTGTGCTGAAACCGGGGTTCGCCGGGAGAGTTCTGTTAAAACCCCAAAAAAAAAGACCTTTCTTGCTTTTTCCTGGGCGGCAGGCACGGGCACAATCAGTACCATACGCGTTAATAGGTGAGGCATCCGCCGCCATTGTTTTTCTTCTTTTCTACCGGAGTGA
>JAGQPO010000218.1 GCA_020426665.1 Planctomycetales bacterium | reverse complement strand
AGGTTGTGTCCCTCGCCGGGGATGTAAACCGTGACTTCTTTTCCGTTGCTCAATTTGACCCGCGTGATCTTTCGCAGAGCCGAGTTCGGCTTCTTCGGGGTCATCGTACGAACTTGCAAACAAACGCCTTGTTTCTGGGGACATTTCTCCAGTACTGGCGATTTGCTTTGGCGTTTTTTCAGTTTGCGTCGCTTGCGGACGAGTTGATTAATGGTGGGCATTGAGTCGTCGTTTTGGCTTTTATCCGTTGTTTGCCTTATTTGGAAGCGTGCAAGTATCGGGCCATACCCGTTGGTGTCAAGGGCTGATAACCGCTAAGATTCCACAATGCCGATCCTAACCCTTGAATCGACCTGCGACGAGACCGCCGCGGCTGTCATTTCCGCCGATGGAACCGTCTTGGGGGACTGCGTCGCGACCCAGGAAACCCTGCACGAACAATTTGGTGGCGTTGTTCCGGAGGTCGCCGCACGGGCTCATGTTGAACGAATTTTGCCCGTAATCGACACGGCACTGCGAATTTCGGGCGTTCGTGGTGATGAATTGGACGCCATCGCCGTTGCCGATCGCCCCGGTTTGGCCGGTTCGCTGTTGGTAGGCGTCGTCGCGGCAAAGACCCTGGCCGTCGCATGGAAAAAGCCGCTTGTGGCGGTCAACCATCTGCACGCGCACCTGTACGCCTGTCAAATGGCCGTCGATTTCCCCGTTTACCCCTGTATCGGCCTGGTCGTCAGCGGCGGTCATACCAGTCTTTATCACTGTCTTTCGCCGCTGGATCTGGAATATCTGGGTGGAACAATCGATGATGCCGCCGGTGAGGCATTTGATAAAGTCGGGTCGATGTTAAACCTTGGCTTTCCCGGCGGTCCGGCGGTCTCGAAACTTGCCCAGTCCGGCAACCCAACGGCTTTCGATTACCCCAGATCGATGTTGAACGATGCCAGCTATCGGTTCAGCTTCAGCGGGCTGAAAACCGCCGTTCGCTACAGCATTGCACCGCCGGGCATCAAGGATTTCTCCGAAATTCAGCTTCCGGAACAGACCAAGGCCGATATCTGTGCCTCGTTCCAAGCCGCTGTCGTCGAGGTGCTGGTCAAAAAGTCCGTCCGCGCCGTCAAACAGTACCAAACAAAACACTTGATCGTCGGTGGCGGAGTCGCTGCCAACCCGATGCTTCGAAGCCAACTGCAAACCGCCGCCGAAAAGAACGCATTCACCTTGGTCATCGCCCCGATGAAGCTGTGCACCGATAACGCGGTGATGGGGGCGATCGCACTGGAGAAGATAAAACGAGGCGAATTCGCGGACCTGGATTTGGATATCACCGCCGGATTACAACGCGGGTTTTAACGCTTTGTTCCAATTGAGAATTAGGGTACGACGGACTTCCTGTCCGTCGCCCAGGGTCGTTCGCGACGGACTGGAAGTCCGTACAAGTCTCTCTCCGTCAAGTCTCACTCAGTAGGAACCTGAATGCTCGACGCCGAATTCCCTACTTCACGCACCGATAAACAAATGCCGGCGGGAGGTTCCTCCAAACCGTGTGGCTGCGGCCGACCTCTTGAAAACTGTTCCGCAGCCGCCTAGAAAACCGTCGTC
Organism: Planctomycetales bacterium; assembly: GCA_020426665.1. Taxonomy (GTDB): domain Bacteria; phylum Planctomycetota; class Planctomycetia; order Pirellulales; family Pirellulaceae; genus Stieleria. Next base: position 9,371 of record JAGQPO010000218.1, on the reverse strand, counting down.
CTGCGGGCAAAACCACTCCCTGCCAATACGCGAACGTGGCAAATTGCCCGCTCTGACTCATGCGATCCACCATGGCCTCCATGATCTCAGCCTGCAATGAATCCGGAAAGGAAGCCCATGGCAAACCACAGATCACGGCGTCGATCTTTCCCATTCCTTCGGCGTCACAGATAGCGTTCAAATTTGTCGCGCTGTCTTCGATTACCTTCGCCGACGGGCATCGCGCCCGCGCAAGTTCAGCCATCTCGTGACTGCGTTCGATCGCAAAAAACTTTGCTTCCGGGTGCAGCCGATCCACAATCGCCTCGGTGAAAACGCCGGTCCCTGGGCCGAATTCGACGACGTTGCGAATCGCCATCCAATCGAACCAATCGACCATCGCAGCCACCAATCCGGGACTGCTCGGCGCGATCGCGCCGACTTTGGTCGGATGCTTCACAAACTCCTTCAGAAACGTGATCGATTCTCGCAAGCGTCCACATCATGGTTGGAGGGAAAAATAGGCGCCGGATCATCCCGGATAAGGGTTTCAGCGTAAACCGGGAGTCAACAGGATTTGCTACCCGAGTGCCAATCGATGGACCGTCAAGCTACAATTCTTCGCGGCGTGACCACTTTTTTTGGATCGCGCCCGGTTCAAACCAAGGTCCGTGGTCATTCCAATAAAATAAAAACGTCCGCCGCAGCAAACACGGCCGACGGGGATCAGCCCTCCTTCATTCGCAGCCTCGACCGATTTCTTGCCAGATCGTTTCCAGAAACACCGCCTGACCGCTGCTCCGCCGGTCGTTCGCGCAATCGACCCGAGCCTTCGTGCAAGCGATTTGTTCGCCGCACTCGGTGGTCTGACGGGACGTGTCTGGCTTGATTCCGCTACCGCCGATGCCTCGCCAGCGGGACCGGATGTCGACGGCGTCGTGAAGCAATTGTCGCGATACTCGTTTTTGACCGCTGATCCGATACATCGGCTTGTCGCATCGCGGCATCAACCAAACCCGTGGCCCGAATTGTCACGACTCTTCAAGGCACTGACTCGGATCAGTCCTCCACGAGATCCAGTCCAGCCTGCACTTCCGCCGTTTCAAGGCGGACTGGTCGGCATCATCGGTTACGAAGCGGCGCGATGGCTGGAACCCGACGAATTAAACGACTGTGATTCCAGGCAACACGACGACCTGCCCACGCCTGCGATGTCGTTCGGAGTTTACGATTGGGTGATTGCAATTGATCACGTCGAAAACCGGACCTGGCTTGTCTGCCAAGGTTTCACGGCTGACGATCTGAACGGCGACACACACTGCCGATCGACAGACTCATCGCCCGAACAGAACTTCCAACAGCGGTCCCGTCGCGCCACCGCACGCGCCGACCAAATCGATGATCTGATTTGGAAAAGCTTAAACGCCACAACAAACGATTCGATTCCACAGCAATCCAATCGCGACTGCACAGGTTCGCCCAAGTCAATCGATCCAGAGAGACAAAATGTCTCCAGCAACTTCACCAGCGCACAGTTCCAAACCGCGGTCGCAGAAATCGTTCGGCGGATTTGCAACGGCGATTCCTTTCAAGTCAACTTGGCACAGCGGTTGACGACGACGTCATCCATCGCACCTGCGACTCTGTACGAACGTCTTCGCAACAGCAATCCCGCTCCTTTCGCCGGATTTTATGACGGCGGTTCGTTTCAAGTGATCAGTTCATCGCCCGAGGGGTTCCTTCAAATCAGAGATCGGCACGTGGAAACACGTCCGATCAAAGGAACCGTCCCCCGCACAGGCGACAATGCGTACGACGCAAGGTTGGCCGATAAACTTTCGGCCAGTGAGAAAGACCGCGCCGAAAATATCATGATCGTGGATCTGATGCGAAATGATCTGTCGCGTGTCTGTACCGACCAAAGTGTCGTCGTCAGCCAGTTGTGCGCGATCGAACGGTTTCAGTTCGTTCAACACCTTGTCTCGGTCGTCGAAGGCGAACTCGGCGACGACGTGGATGCGGTCGATGCATTGATGGCATGTTTCCCCGGTGGAAGCGTGACGGGCGCGCCAAAGATCGAAGCGATGAAGACCATTGCCAACCTGGAGCCACATCCCCGAGGTCCGTATTGCGGATCAATGGGCTACCTGAGTTGCAGCGGTGACGCCGACTTTAACATTTTGATCCGCACCATCACCGCCACCGAAGGCAAGCTTCAAATCCCCGTCGGCGGAGGCATCACGGCCCGCAGCCAGCCGGCCGCCGAAGAAGCCGAAACATGGGCCAAGGCACGCGGAATGTTGAACGCATTGCCTGGTGAAAATGTGTCTGAAAATAACTTACCCGACACCAACGCGCCTGCTCCGAAAGAAAACAAAACCGCGATGTCCCCTGTGCCTCGCGACAAAATCTCCGGCCTGGCATAAACCGAAACGAACGTAACAATCCACTTCAGGATACTTCAACAATGAAGAACCGATCAGCCTGCATTCTCGTCGCCTGCTACCTTGTCTTTCCAACGCCCGGTTTTGGCGCCGACTCAAATTGGCCGCAGTGGCGTGGCCCCCAAGGTACGGGTATCACTTCGGCCGCAAAAGTTCCCAGCCGTTGGGGCAAGGATCTAAATGTGAAGTGGAGAACGGCTTTACCCGAACCAGGGAACTCGTCTCCGATCGTTTGGGGAGAAAAGATCTTCTTGACTCAACCGCTATCGGAATCGAAGCAGCGTGCGTTGCTGTGTCTTGATCGAAATACCGGCGAAGAACTCTGGCGTCGGAGTGTCGAGTATTCGCAGGCCGAACCCAGTCATAAGACGAATCCCTATTGTTCCGCGTCGCCCGTCACCGATGGGGAACGCGTGATCGCTTGGTTCGGTTCGGCCGGATTGGTGTGCTGGGACATGGATGGCGATCAACTTTGGCGCAGCGATTTCGGTCGCCAGCAACACATGTGGGGATACGGTTCGTCACCAATCTTGCACCAGGATCTGTGCATCCTGAGTTTCGGTCCCGGAGATCGCGAGTTTCTGGTGGCCGTTGACAAGTCAACCGGCGAAGTCCGCTGGCAAGTCGACTCGCTCGATGATGCGGCAGAACGCAAACTCAGTGGTCCTGAAAACGATGGCAATTCAAGTGACTACAGCGACGACAAAGACCGCAAAGAGCGTCTGCGTGGTTCCTGGGGCACACCGATCATTGTCGAAGTTGATGGACATTCCGAACTGATCCTGACGATGCCGCGTCGCGTGTCGGCATATGACCCGAAGAGCGGCAATCTGCTTTGGACCTGTGGCGGCAGCGGCCCATTGGCATACGCTTCGCCGATGGAATCCGACGGGGTGATCGTCGCGTTGGGTGGCTACAATGGTGCGTCGCTGGCAGTTCGCGCAGGCGGTCACGGCGACGTCACAGAGACACATCGACTGTGGCACAAATCCAAACACGGTGGTTGGCTGGGCACAGGCGTCGTCGATAACGGAGCGGTTTATGTTTGCGACATCGGTGGCGTGATCCATTGTCTGGACGTCCAAAGCGGTGAAGAACTTTGGAAACACCGCAGCGGCGGAGGCGGGACTTGGTCCAGCATCACACAAACCGCCGACGGGTTGATGTTCTTGTTAACCAAATCAGGAACCACAACCGTGTTTCGCCCCAGCCGCGATGGCTTTGACGAAGTCGCACAAAACGATGTCAACGAACCAACAAACGCATCTGTCGTCATCGCAGGCAACGACGTCCTGATTCGCACCGACGCCGCCCTCTGGTCATTCAGCTCGGCAGACCAAAACCAATAACCACGGACGCGCGTCCGAACACTCCTTCGATCGAATCTAACCGGCGTCAACGAAGTGACCGTCGGAAGCGACAGTCCAAATCGCCCCCACGTAGGTCGGCATCTCCGAGGCCGACCTGCGTGGGGGCGACGCAATGGTTTTTCCAGTCTCGGAGAGACCCATTTACGTGGCTGACAATGCTGCGTTTTTTTCGAGTCTCGGAGAGACTCGGCTACGTGCCCGACAACGCGGTGACGGTTGAAAGTGATGACCCGACCAAGACGACTTCGTACGGTATCAACGTTCACAACGGCCTGACCGGCACCACGCGATCCTCCGACGGATGTTTGAACCTGCCTCCGGAAGATTGGAAGAAATTCATTAAGCTGTTCTTGGATGCGTTTCCAAACATCAATGACTGGCACACGGTCGCAGCAAACACCGGCAAGAGAATCGGCGACCTCGTGATCAAGGCGTGAGATCAGATCCAGCGGAATTCCCGCACCCAAGCGCCCGATCCAAATCGGGATCGTTCCACCGGATAGAGTTATTGAATCAACGGGAAAGCGCGGCTGCGTTACGCCGATCCTCAAAACGGGAGAGATTTACATGTTGTGGGAAATCTATCAACAATCACAGATTTGGGATGCCAAGGAAAGGGCTGCGAGCGCAGAAAAGAGCTCGTGTTTCAGAAATGACTTTCCGTTGGACCGACTTGCCTAGAAACCGTCCCGAATAATCCGCTTGATTCTGTCGCTTCATTCTGGGTGGTGCCGGCCGCAGCATTACTTGCTAGATTGGTAGGTGTTTCCGGCGATGCGGTACTCTTGAGTGACACCTTTGATGGACGATGAACTTGGTGACTTCGATCGCGATGAAACGACGGATTCTGCTGAGCTCGTGGCTGCTAGGTTTTCATCCGATCTTGGACTGCCGGCCGGAAGTGATCAACAACTAAGAGATGCCGCCGCTGCCATGCGGCAGGAGTTTCGAGACAGTTCACGCTGGAAGCGATTGACGTGCCGAAAGGTCAGTGTGTTCGCCGAGCGAGACCGGGGAATGGTCTACGTCGTCCACATTGGCAAGACAGTCGAGTTCGATTGGACGTGGGAAGGCGCGACGGCCTTTTGTCCGAGCTCGCTGGATGATGACGACGACTTCTCGGATCAGGTTTATGAAGAAGCCGATTACGAAGATGCAATCGTCTGGTCGGGAGAGATTGTCGAAGTCGACGAGCAGCACGGTTGCCTGTTCGTTGCAATCGACAACCCGGAAGCGATGCCGAAGGTCGGCGCCTTCTTCGTGCGCCCCTTCGAGTTCCTTTCTGTTCTGGATGCGGTTTATAACGGCGACGCGTTTAACGTAGTCCGCGAGCGGCTTCCCGCCAGGCTGAACGCGTGCGAAGGTGGTATTCATCCAAACGTGTCACACGCCGCGATGGTTGGCCTTTCCGATCTGCGCAGTTGGTGGCAACATTCCTGGATTGTTCTTTGGGGTCCTCCTGGGACCGGCAAGACATGGACCACCGGCCAACAGATCGCAGCGGTTTTAAGTGACGCACGAGAGCGTATCCTGGTCGTATCAACGACAAACAAAGCAACCGACGCAGCAGCATTGTCGTTGGGTGAGGCTGCCAGGGTCGTCTGCCCCGTCGAGTTGGAGAACGAAACTTTGCTGCGAATCGGCAAGGGAGCTTCGTACCAGACGTTTGTCACTCGACAACTCGATTCGATGTTGGCAGGCACCGAGTCAGAAGTTCTTTCGAAAATCGACGGGCTGGCGCAGCAGCTACCTTTGTTTGATTCCTGGGAAGAAAAGGCTTTCGCTCGCAAACAGATTGGCGAACTGAAAACATCGGGCAACGACCAAAGCAATCGAATCTTTGTGGATGTCGACAAACGAGTTGTTGTCGCCACAGCGTTCAAAGCGATGACTTTCCTGAAGGACGACACGATTCGAGAGATGGTGGAGAATGACGAAGCTCCGTTCACCACCATCTTTATTGACGAAGCCGGATTGATTTCAAGGTCGGCCGTCGCGGCGCTGTCGCTGTTGGCGGCTCGGCGAGTCGTCCTTGTTGGTGACTCCAAGCAACTTGCTCCGATCAGTCGAATCTCACGAGTGCTTCCCACTCGACAACAGACGTGGTTGGCCAGTAGCGGTCTAAGCCATCTGGAAGAGACCAGCGAAGTCCCAACCGCCGTTCACCTGCTTTCCGAACAGCGCCGGATGCACCCAGATGTGTGCCGGCTTGTTTCGTCGTATCAGTACAACGGCATCTTGACGACGGCGGCCGAACGAACCGAACAGGTATCGACTCTCGCTCCGTTTTTGGCAAACCGGTCCAGAACGATCTGGTATGTCCTGGATGACGAAGACTGTGATCTGGCCGCCATTCGAGCCAGCCGTGGACCGGGCAACAGAAGCTGGGTTCGCCAGATCACGAAGTCTGTGCTGCAGAAACTTTTCTCCGATGCCGACATTCGCCGAGCCAATGGCATGTTTATTTCCCCCTTCAAGGCCCAGGCTAACGCCGTCAGCGAGTGGCTGGCGGAATGGGGCATGGACTCGTGGGAGTCATCGACCGTCCACAGCCAGCAGGGTTCCGAGGCCGACATCGTTGTGTTCGATACCGTCAACGCCGGCAGTCACACCTGGGGCGTTGTCGAATGGAAGCGACTCGTGAATGTCGCGCTTAGCCGAGCAAGAGAAGCCGTTGTACTTCTTTCCAGCCGCGCGGAAATGGACGAACCATACCTTCGCCCGCTCAAACGTTATTTGACTCCCTCTGTATTGGTGAAAATCGCAGAGAATTATGAATGGCAAAAGTCTGGCGCCCGCGCGGGGGCAACAAGTTCGATGATTGCCGAACCATCGGCAACCTATCGATCCAATCGGGACTCGTCGAACAGCAACACGGAAAACGACATTCGTAAAACCTGCCGAATGGGCGACCAGTTAAATGCTCGTAAAGGAATGAAGCCGCTGTTCTCCCAGGAACAACAACGCCTGGCAAATCTGGAACTTGATGGCAAGCCGCGATTGGTTCGCGGCGTTGCCGGCAGTGGCAAGTCGGTTGTGCTCTGCAGCTGGCTGGCGAAAACAGCGAAAAGACTAATGGGCACGAAGGACGCACGCATCTGGGCCGTGTACGCCAACCGAAGTCTGCACAAACTCCTTTGTGATTCCATCGAATCTGCATGGGAACGTCAGAGTGATGGCGATTTGCTGAATCGATCTGAGTTTCCATGGGAAAAGGTCGAATTGCTTCATATCAAGGACGTGCTGTCGTGGATGTTGCCCAGCGCGCAGATGACGATGGACCAATTCGGTTTCGACTACGACCGAGCCGCCGAAGAGTTTTTGAATCGGCAGGACCTTGCGACTCTTTTGCCAAGGTGTACAGCATTATTTATCGACGAAGCTCAGGACATGGGACCGTCAACCTTGCGACTCTTGCTGTCACTTGTTGAGCAGTCCGATGATTCAGATGCAAATAGTCGCTCGGCTCACATCTTCTATGACAATGCTCAAAACGTGTACAACACGAAGACCCCGAAATGGTCGGAATTCGGTCTCAACATGCGCGGTCGATCGACCATCATGCGGGAAAGTTTTCGGGCAACTCGTCAGATCACGGAACTCGCCGTGAACGTGTTGCACCGACTCTCGGGAGATACAGGAAGGCACGACCAGCAGGAATTGATCTCGCTCGGTTTACTCAAGCCGACAAAACGCAATGGCGACGACTGGATCGAAACATCCTTCAGTCAGGTCGAGGGACCAAAACCCATCTTGCATTGCTTCGACCGTCGAAACGATGAGATGTCTGCCATTGCGGGACACCTGCGATACCTGATTGAAGTGGATGGAATTTCCGCAACCGATATTTCCATCCTATACAACGGCGGTGCCGGCCAGATTCTGGAGTTGCAACTGGCTCCCAAGCTGGCCGAGTTCGGCATCGAACTATCACTTCAAAAGAATCGATCCTTCGAACGAAAAGCAAACACGCTGCTTGCAACGACTCCCCATTCGTACAAAGGCTACGAATCGGAAGTGGTCGTCATTCCATGTGTCGATCTATATGTCGCGCCCGAGGGAAAGCTGGTTGCCAACGGTCTGTACGTGGCGATGACTCGTGCCCGCTCACTGCTGGCGATGTACGGCATCAACAGCGGATTGGACGCAAGTAAACGGGTCACAGACACGATTGCTGCATGTGTAGCAACGCAAAACACACAACCAAAAGTCGACAGAGAAAGTGGCTGACGGGGTACTGAGACTGCACCTCCTATCGATTGGTTTCGGCAATTCCTGAATTCAGTAGCGTTGCCCGCCCACGCAACGACGCTTTGTGAAATAACACATGCTTTATGCGCGATATTGCATTGTCGCCGGCTGAGGCTCAAGTAAGCTCCTAGTAGGTTATTCTGATCGCTTCCGCGTAACAGGTCATGAGTTTTCGCATCGTGGATCCCCGTGACTCGGTGACGCCATGGATTCAGTCGAAAGTGGTATCTATAAACAGGCGGTTGACATTGTCCATTCGAAGGCTGAAATCACTGTTTCAGGCTGGCGGCCCAAACGGACTTCATTTGCGAAGGGTCCGTCATTCAGCGATCCGGCGAAGCTCGATTGCCGTGGAAAACCTGGAGGACCGGCGACTTCTGGCGGCAGTTCTGTTCGACCCGGGTGCGGTCGGTGACGGCACAAAGTCGGTTGAAGAATGGGGCGTCGATACGGCGTGGCCCAGTTACGACAACGTGCGGCGGAGCGTTGAAAACATCGGCCTCGGGAATGTTGATGTCGTTCGCGTGAATTTCTTTTTGGAGGAAGCTCTCAACCCCGATGGATCTCTCACCGCATCTGCGAAGGGCTTGATCGACAATCAGCTCGGTCTGGCGGATCTCGCCCCCGGAACGCCGATCGCACTCACGCCCAGTATCGGTAATGTCAACGCGTATTACCGCGACGGCAGCAACGTGCATGTCGACCACTGGATTGACGTGATGAAGGCGACGCAACAATACGTCGTCCAACAATCCGGTCGGACCGTCTCGGCGATCGAACCATTCAATGAACCTGACTATTGGGCAGGCCAGGGAACGCCCGAAGAGCTGAACACGATCATGACGATGATGGCTGCCGATCCAGCCTTCGACGAAGTCTTGATCCAGGGCGCCAGCACACTCTCTAGCGAGAATTCCTATTTCTGGTACGACCGCATCCGTGAACCGGCGACGTCCGGATCGACTCACCTGTTGGGCAGCGGCCCCGACGCGTTAGCCTCGTATGCCGGTTTTTTTCCCTACGTCAAAAACGGCTCGCCGGACGATGTGCCCTACAATCCGGAAGTGCACAGCATGGCTGAGGTCATCGTTGGGGCGGACCGCGGAATGCAAGGCGGCATCTTTTGGGGCGTCGTTGAACGCCCGCGCGCGCAGTTTGTCCAACCGTCCGACGGTGTACGACTCGGCTACGCCGAAGACTTGGTCGACCAGAGCGCGGCCGCCGTTTACCGAGGACCCGATGGTCAGATTCGTGGCTTTGCCGGAGGGATTGAACGGGCCGGAAATCCCACGCAATACGAGTTCACCAGCACCGGCGGATCGGTCTA